>CAZTNO010000016.1:17596-19962 GCA_964614865.1 uncultured Clostridia bacterium | reverse complement strand
CTGATGGGCAAATGCTCTTGTTCGATTTATCCTAATCTTCTTAGGACACTAGTGGCTTGTCTTCCAAACTGTCAAATTGTCAAGGTCCGTCCCTACTTGTGGAAGCTGCGGATGAACTCCTCGACCTCGGGGACGCCGCCCTGGTAGATCAGGTAGCCGTTATAGGGCTCGCGCTCGGTGATCTCGCCGTTGATCGGGGTGAGCATCAACTCCTTGACCTTGGCCAGGTCGCTCGTCTGCCCCAGCGCCCAGGAAAGCTTGATGTAGGCCACCTCGGGCAGCAGGTTCTCGGCAGGGATCACCCCCTTGCTCATCAGGTCCCGGCCCGTGTCGTAGACGAACATGTGCACGTAGCCCCACAGGGTCTGCACCGTCATGTAGACCGCGATCCCCTTGTCCCGGGCGCGCTCGATGGCCGGGTACAGCGGCTTGTTGACGTGCCCGAGGCCGGTGCCGGCAATCACGATGCCGCGGTAGCCGTGGTCGATCAGCGAGTCGATGATGTCGGGGTGCATGTTGGGGTAGTAGTAGACGATGGCCACCCGCTCGTCGAAATACGGTAGCACGTCGACCTTGCGGTCGCCGCGACGGTGGTTGTAGTCGGAGCGCAGCGGGGTCACCTTGGTGCGGTCGACCATGGCCAGCGGGATGTCGCCGGCGGGGACGAAGGTGGAGCGAGACGAGCTGTGCATCTTGCGCACCCGGGTGCCGCGGTGCAGCAGACCGTACTCGTCGGAGGTGGGACCGAACATGCAGACCATCGTCTCGGCGAGGTCGCCGTCGACCGCCGCGCGGGCGGAGTGCATCAGGTTCAGGGCGGCATCGGAGGAGGGGCGGTCGGAGGAGCGCTGCGAACCGACCATCACGATCGGCACCGGCGGGTTCTGCACCATGAAGCTGAGGGCGGCGGCGGTGTGGTGCATGGTGTCGGTGCCGTGGCCGATGATAATGCCGTGGACCCCTTTTCGGATCTCCTCGCCGATGGCCCGGGCCAGGGTCTTGTACTGCTCGGGCCCCATGTTCTCGGAAAAGACGGCGAACAGCTTCTCGGTGCTCAGGTTGCAGATGTCGGCCAGTTCGGGCACCGCGCCGTAGAGTTCGCCGGGGGAAAAGGCCGGGATGACCGCCCCGGTGCGGTAGTCGAGACGGGAGGCGATCGTCCCGCCGGTGCCGAACAGCTTGACGCTCTTCTTGTCCTTGGAGAAGGGGAATTGCTTCTCGGGAATCTTGTAGTGGGCTTCCTTGTAGCCGACCTCGGTCATGGCGGTCACGGTGCCCACGTCGATACCAATGTTGTAGCCGGTGTTCAGCTTGAGCACGATGTGGAAGTCGTCATCGTTCTCTGAGCGCGGCAGCACGATGCCCTTGAAATCGCCGCGGCTGGTCTTGATCTCGGCCTCGGCCCAGACGCGGATATTGAACTGCTTGAGCAGGTCGAGGGCCCGCCCCTTGTAGCCCTTGAAGATGTCGATCATCGGCCTTCTCCTTTTTCCACCCGGGCCAGCAAGGCGGGCATGGCCACGTTGCCCAGGGCGATGGGGCGCAGGTTGCCCATGATCCAGCGGGCGCGGGCACCCGGATCCCTGGAGGTGTTGATCTGGGTGAACTTCTCCCGCAGGGTGGGCAGGTGGGCCAGGATCTCCTTCTCGGTGGCGGGTTTGTAGCCCAGCGTGGTCAGCACCGAGGGAAACTCCATGCTGGGGTGCTCGAAGATCACGGTCAGCATCCCCGGCACGATCTCGGACAGTAACCCCCGCTCCTTGACGAAGCCGAACAGGTCGTGGATGCGCTCGAAAGGGAAAACCCGGCGTTGCCCCGCCTGGCCGTCGAGGTGTTTGAGGCGGTGGCCGAGCAGGGTGGCCACGAACTTGGGCGACACGTCGAAATCGGCCACGATCCGCTCGATCAGCGGCACCAGATTCAGTTTCAGCAAGTAGGTGTGGGCATCTTCGGGCACTCCCCAGAGGGTGAGCTGCTCCACCCGCTGGCGCACCTCGACCGGCAGGTGGGCGGCGATGCCGGAGATCATCTCGTCGGTGATCGGGATCGGCGCCGAATCGGTGTCGGGGTACATGCGGTCGGCCCCGGGCAGCACCCGCTCGAACAGGGTGGTGCCGTCGGGGCGGGCCTGGCGCGTTTCGTTGGGCACGCCCAGGAAAGCCATGCGGCAACGCTCGGCGATCACCTCCAGCGCCGTGGGCAGGTCGGCCGGAGGGCCCCAGACCAGCAGTTGGGCGTCCTGTTCGCCGGCTTTGAGCAGTTTTCGCAGGAAGATCTGCTCCTCCTCGTTGAGGAAGGCCGGGATCGACTCGGAATGGAGCATGTTGGGCCGCTCCAGGCAGGCGATCACCTTGAGCCGGCCCGCG
>CAZTNO010000016.1:0-17586 GCA_964614865.1 uncultured Clostridia bacterium | reverse complement strand
TTTCGTCGGCAAAGGTCTGTCCCGGCTGGGTGAAAAAGCTCAGCAGTCCCTGCCAGCCCGGCAGGTTGACGGCGTAGAGCGAGTCTTTGCGGAGGGCGGCCCCGGCCAGCGGGGTATTCTCGCAGCGGAAGAAGTCGTACTCGACCTCACGCCAGGAAGGCTTCCAGCTGGCCGGATCGGGAAAGCGCTTGCCCAGCTCCTTGCGGATGTCGAGCAGCGCCTTCTGGCGGAAGCCCTCGTTGTGGGTGAGTTCGGGGATCCAGGCAATGTGGGCCACCCCCTTGATCTCGACGCGCGTCCCGCCGGTCACCGACACGTTGACGTCCTGCCGGGTGGCGCCGATGCCGGTGCGCACCTTGCCGGTGGAGCGGCACAGGAAGCGGATGTAGTGGGCGGCTTCCCGGGCCTCGGTCGGGGTCTTCAGGTCGGGATAGGTGACCGTCTCGATCAAGGGCATGCTGAGCCGGTCGGTGGTGTACACGCGCACGTGGCCCACGTCCGACACCTCGCGGCAGGAGTCTTCCTCGATGCTGAGCTGGATGATCCCCACCTTCTTGTTCTTGAGCGGGATCGAGCCCTCGATGCCGACGATGGCGGTGCGCTGGAAGCCGGTCGGAATCGAGCCGTCCAGGTACTGCTTCCTCGTGATGTGCAGCTCGCCGACGATATTGGTCTTGAGCAGCAGGGCGATCTCCATGGCGATCTGCAGGGCGCTCATGTTGATCTTGAAGGGCGGCGTGTCGTCGACCTCGTAGGTGCAGGTGGTCTCGTTCTTGAGGCGGTAGACGATGGTCTTTTTGGTCTTGAACTCCATCAGGGCGGTGCCGTCGTACTCGCCGAGTTCGCTGAGGGTCGGCCGCATGTGGCGCACCACCTCGGCGTCGTACTCGTCGCCCTGCTGGAAGCGTCCCGCCGGGCAGTGGCAGAAGAGCTTGCGATCGGTCAGCAGCTGCTGGTGGATCTCCAGCCCGCACTTGAAGCCCAGCCGGGTGTAGGTCTGCGGTTTGGTCTCGAGGCGGGGCAGGTAGCCGACGAGTTTCTTGGTCCTCTCCAGGTTGCGCTCGGGATGAAACGTAGTTTTCATGGGTCTTCCCTGCCTGTTGCCGGCATTCATGTGCCGGGAAAGGACAATATACGGGTCCAGCCCCTCCCTTGTCAAGGAAGCGGTTCTGGGGAGCCAAGGAGAACTCCCCCCACCCCCCCTCACGTGAGGGGGGTGGCTGAAAGCCGGGGGGAGCAGTACGTGCTTCCGCTGCCATTTCGTGCTCAGATCAGGTATTGAGGCTGATGAAACCTGTTTTCCAAGGACTTTTTTTTGCTATGAATTGACTTGGACAGGTGTCGCCTCCAATAAAAATGGCGGGGGCAATAGCGCTTTCACCCCCCGGCAATCACCCCTTGGTGCGGTGGTCGGCGTAGATCTTGGAGACCAGCTTCCAGCCGTCGGCGAACTTGTAGAGGAGGAGGTAGTCGGTGAAGATCTGCCGGTCGCCGAGAAAGAAATCGATCTTGACCATGGCCGCCGGGCCGGTGATGTCGATCAGCGGGTACTTGAACGAGATCTTCTCGGCGGGCGGATACTTGCCTTCCGCTTTCTTTTTCTCGACCCGGGCGATCCACTCCGCGATCGGCAGCTTCCACAGCTGGCCGTTCTCCAGCCCCAGCAGGGCGAACTCGGGGTGGAATCCGGCCTGGATGGCGGCGACGTCGCCCACGTTCTGGATGCCGTTCAAATATGCGCTCTCGATCACGGCGACGACCGCCTGCCGCTCGGTCTCGCTCCCGCCCGCAAGCAGGGTGATGGCCAACAGCGCCAAGATCATCACGAACATCAGTTTCTTCATACGCACCTCCCGGGAGCGGACCTGACGATGGATGTACGCCCCGGGAAGGCCGATAGTTTGCCCATGCCGGCCCTGGAATCGGCTATAATGGCCCCATGAGCCACCACCCCCATACCGGTCGAAAACTGATTGCCACCGTGATCCTGAACCTGGTGATCACCGCGGTGGAAATCGCCGGCGGGCTGCTGTCGGGCAGCCTGGCCCTGGTCTCTGACGCCTTGCACAACCTCAGCGACGCCGCCGCCGCCTTGATCTCCTGGCTGGCCCTGAAGATCGGCCGCCAGCCGCGCACCCTGGAGCGCACCTTCGGCACCCGGCGCGCCGAGATCCTGGCCGCCCTGCTCAACGCCTCGGTGCTGGTCGGCATCTCGCTGTTCCTGTTCGTCGAGGTGATCCGCCGCCTCTCCCACCCCCGGGCGATCGACGGCCCGCTGATGATGGTCGTGGCCATCGTCGGTTTGCTGGCCAACGGCGCCGCCGTCCTGCTGCTGCACGGCGAGGCCCGCGGCAGCCTCAACGTGCGCGCCGCCTACCTGCACCTCCTCTCCGACACCGTCTCGTCGGTGGCGGTGATCGTCGGGGCCATCGCCATCTGGACCTTGGGGTGGACCTGGCTCGACCCGCTGTTGACGGTACTGATCTCGATCTACGTGCTAGGCGAGGCCTGGGTGATCCTGCGCCAGGCGGTGACCATTTTGATGATGGGGACGCCAGAGCACATGGACCTGCTGGCGGTGAAAGCCGCGCTGGAGAAACTTTCCGGGGTGGCCAGCCTGCACCACGTGCACGCCTGGGAGCTGGCCGACGAGGAGGTCTACTTCGAGGGCCACCTGGCCCTGGATCGCGACGTCTCGCTGAGCCAGGCCGAGGAGCTGCGCCGCCAGGCGGAGCAAGTGCTGCGCAGCGAGTTCGCCGTCGGTCACGTCACCTTGCAGCTCGAGCTCGCCGGTTGCGGCGAAAGCGGCCTGATCCGCGGCTGTCCCTGAACCCGGGCCGTCCACGGTCGGCGTGTCCAGCTACTTCGACCTGCTACCCCCGCCGGCGGAGCTCGGCGATCACGTCCTTGACCTGCTGCAAACGGTCGCGCGGCGCCACCAGCACCCCACTTGCGGTGTGGATCACGGCCACGTTCTCGAGGCCGACCACGGCCACCGGGATCTCTCCCTGGCCCATCACCAGCGAACCCTGGGTGTCGATCACCACCGCGTCGCCACGCACGACGTTGCCGGAGCCATCTTTTTTGCCCATCTCGTAGACCGACGACCATGAGCCGACGTCGTTCCACTGGAAGGCGGCGGGGAAAGTGACCACCCCTTCCGCCTTCTCCATCAGGGCGTAGTCGATCGACTCGGGACGCACCCGGGCAAAGGCCCGCTCGACCGCCGCGGTGTCGTCGCCGGCCTGTTCGAGCGCTTCCTGGAAGGCGAAGTACTCGGGGGCGTGGCGGGCCAGCAGGCTGCGGAAGGTCGCCAGGTCGTAGACGAACATCCCCGAGTTCCAGAAGTAGGTGCCGGCGGCCACGTACCCGGCGGCGGTCCTGGGATCGGGCTTCTCGCGGAAGCCCAGGGCGGGATAGAACTCGCACCCCCCGGCCGTCTGGCTGTGTGCGGGATCGGCCTGGATGTAGCCGTAGCCGGTGTGCGGGCAGTCGGGGCGGATGCCGCCGGTGACGATGCTGGCCTTTCCGGCCATCTCCAGCGCCGCCGAGAGCTGGCGGGCAAACGTCTCCTCGTCGCCGATCCAGTGATCGGCCGGCACCACCAGCAACCGGCTGCCCGGATGGCGGCGGGCCAGCACGACTCCCGCCCAGATCAGGCAGGGGGCGGTGTTCCTGGCCGCCGGCTCGACGATGTAGTTGTCGGGAGACAACTCGGGGATGGCCGCCAGGGTGAGCGCCCGGTAGCGCTCCTCGGCCACCACGTAGATCTGCTGCGGGGGGATGAACCGGGCCAGGCGGCGGAAGGTCTGGGTGACCAACGGCTGGTCGCCGGCAACGGGGAGGAACTGCTTGGGCTTTTCTGCCGTGCTCCAGGGCCAGAAGCGCGTCCCCTGGCCGCCAGCCATGATCAAGGCGAGATTCTTGGTTTCCATGTACATTGCTCCATGTTGCGGGGTCGGATGCCGCTATCCTACCCAAAACCGCCCGGAGTTGTCAAACCGGCTCCGGAGACGCCCAGTCGCTAATCGGGCCACTTTTGGGTGGCGAGCTCCCTCCCCCCCATCACCCAGCGCAAGTGGCCGCAAGCATCCGCGGTTACCGGGTAGAGGCGGAAGTCGGGCAGCAGCTCGCCGGGCTGGAACCAGAGTTTGGCCTCGAACTCGGCGCTGTCGGAAAACGAGGCGTGGATCACGTTTTCAAAGCGCACCAAGGCGTGACCCTGCTCGTCGATCTGGTCCCGTCCGTCGGGGCCATGCACGATCACGTTGCGGCCGTACTTCTGGCGCAGGGTGACGATCTTTCTCCCCGGCTCGATCTCCATCGGGTTGGTCTTGCCGATGATGGCGCGGATCTTCTCGCAGGCGTTCTCGCCGCAGTAGAGGAAGGCGTACACCCAGGGAAAGCTGTGGAAGCCGCCGCACAGGTACTTGATGATGTCTTGGTAGAAAAACCGCTGGCGATGCTCGTAGTAGTGCAAAGCGGCCAGCTCGCGGTCGACCGCCACCGCCCGCATGCCGACCAGGAAGAGGTCCTCGCGGTCGAGGTGGGTGAGCACCTCGCCGGTGAGCGACAGCTCGACCCCGTCGGGTTTGATCAGCACCAGACTGTGTTCCATGGCCATGTGGGGCTCCTTGTGGGCGACGGGCGGTGTGCGCCTGCGGCGCAGAGTATACCGCAACCACGAGGGGATGTCTTCCACACCGCCGCGCCACCAAAGCCCCCCAAAATGAGACCCGCTAATTCCCCCCCCCGGGCGGGCGCTTTTCCAGGTGGATTTGCAGGCGCAGGACCGCGCCCTGCCGCACGATGAGGCCGAATTTGCCCTGGTAGTCGGCAAAGAAAAGCCGGTCCGCCCCCTTCTCCAGCACGGTCAGGGCGCTGTCGAGGCCCGCCGTCAGCTGGGCCAGGGCCTTTGCCGCCGCCGCCTCGCCAGGGTAGCGGACGGCCAGTTCGGTGCGCGGCGTTGCGTTTTCGCCGCCGTACTCGGCCGCGACCCCGAACACCTCGCCCCGCTGGTCGAGGATGTCGCCCTCGCCAAAGGTGAAGATCGACTGCAAACCGTATTGCCCGGCAAACAGCACGCGCCTGCCCGGGAGCTGACCCGCTGCCGGCAGCAGCTCCCACAGGGTGGCCTCGGGCTCCTGGTCACTGATCTGGTCCAGCACCGCGCGGGCCAGGGCGATCATGGCCGGGAAATCCTCGGGGCGCCCATCGAAGGCGTTGATCTGCAAGAAGAGGTCGCCCCGCCGGGCGGTGATCTGGTAGCGGTCGCCCCCGCTCCAGCCGGGCAACCCTTCGAGGCTCTTCCCCTCCTGCCCCTGGCGCATCAGGAAGATGCCGACCGCCGCCGCGGGCGAGGCCATGCGGTAGGCCTCGACGTCGATCTCCCGCTCGCCGCAGCGGTACTTCTGCAGCAGCAGTTCGCGGAAGCCGAACTCCAAAAACAACTCGGCTCCGCCGTTGATGTGGCCGTAGAGGTTGCTCTGGTCGAACTGCCGAAGGGCCCCCGCCGGTCGCCAGCCGAAGGCCACCCCGTCGCCGGGCAGGTCGAGGGCCGCCCCCAGCAGCGGCACCAGCAGCAGGGCCAGCCCCAGCAGACCTTTGTGCCCACTCATGCCAGGGTGATCTTGCGGTGGTCGATGCGGGCGGGGTCGGCGATGCCCAAACCGATCCGCTCGGCGTAACGCAGGTATTCGGTGTAGCGCGGGTGCTCGTTGACCGTCACCTTCATCGCCTTGCGCTTGGCCACCATCGCCTGGTGGCAGTGGCTGTCGAGGGCGAAGGGGTCGGTGGCAAAGTACAGGGTGGAAGGGGTGTAGATGGCGCTGGCCAAGGGCCCCGGGCCGCCATCGTACTGCCCCTTCAGGGCATCGGTGACATTCAGCACCAGCTTGTCGCGGATCACCGGAAAGGCCAGCACCTCGGTGCACACGTCGAAGAACAGCGGCTGATGGAGTCGCCCGGTGTTGCAGACGGCACCGTAGCCCAGGTTTTTGGTGGCCATCGAGACGCCGTTGCCGGTGTTCTTGAACACCGGGACGTTGATGATCTTGGTGAGCCGCTGGGTGACCAGCTTGCCGAAATACGAATGGCGGCCGTTGAACACGTGCTGGTTGAGGTAGGGGTCGTCTTTGGGCGCCTCGATGTCGGCGAAGTAGAAGCAGCCGGCATCGAAACTCGATTCGCTGACGTGGCGCCCGGCTTTGTCCCGCCAGCGGGACGAATCGGCGCTCTTGCCCTCGGCGGCGGCCTCGTCCATGGTCTGCAGGCCGGCCAGGGTGATCCCCGGGTAGCGGGCGGCGGTGAATCCGGCGTCGGAAAGCATGTAGTCGAAGCGGTCCCAGATGACGATGTTTTTGGCCGGAATGCCCCCCTTGCGCAGCCAGGCGACCAGGGCGTCGACCACCTCCAGGTGGGTGCTGATGAGCCCCGCCCCGACCGGGTTGACCTTGATGCCGACCACATCCCGGCGGCTGAAGAGCAGGTCGAAGCTGCCGGCCAGAGTCGCTCCGGTGAGCCCGCAGATGCCCCGCTCGACCATCGCCGCCACCCGACGGGGAACGGGCCGGTCCGCGGAAAAGACGGCGGGATCGGCTACCTCCACCACCCGGCCCGGGCAGAGCCCCGGCAGCGAGGTCCTGGTCCGCGGCACCTTCAAGGCATCGGCGACGTTGGTCTGGGGCTTGGGCGGAGGGCCCTCCTTTTTCGCCTCCTGGCCGAACAAGGGCGGGGTGCCGAGCACCAGGCCGGCGCCGATCAGCGACCCCGCCCCCACCTGTAAAAACCGCCGGCGATCCATCGCCGGATCCAGGCCGAGCTCGATTTTCGTAGGATTCTTCATGGCACCCTCCTCGTTGGGTCGCAGCGGGACCGGCAACGCCCTGGCTACGAAAAAAACCCCGCCCCCGTTTTACTCCCGACAGGTCGATTTGACAAGGGTTGCCCGGTACGGTAAAAAGGGGACATGTCGGCTTTCCAAAACCTGTTAGCGCGGGAGAAGTGCGTGCTGTTCGACGGGGGCATGGGCACCATGCTCTACGAGCGGGGGGTCTTCCTGAACCAGTGCTTCGACAGCGTTCACCTCGACCGCCCCGCCCTGGTCGAAGAGATCCACCGGGAATACGTGACCGCCGGAGCCCAGGTGATCGAGACCAACACCTTCGGCGCCAACCCGTTCAAGCTCGCAGGCCATGGCCTGGCCGAGCGACTGGAGGAGATCAACACCCGCGCGGTGGAGGTGGCCCGCCGGGCCGCTGCCGGCCAGGCCCTGGTGGCGGGTTCGATCGGCCCTTTGGGGGTGCGCATCGAACCCTGGGGCCCCACCGCCCGCGACGAGGCCCGCCAAGCTTTCGCCGCCCAGGCCCGGGCCCTGATCGACGCCGGAGTCGACCTGCTCGTGCTGGAGACCTTTTTCGACCTGGCCGAGATCGAACAGGCGCTGGCTGCGGTGCGCGGCCTCTCTTCCACGATTCCCCTGGTGGCATCGATGACTTTGGGCGAGGACGGGACCTCGCTGTTCGGCACCCCGCCCGAAATCTTCACCCGGCGCCTGGCCGAATGGGGGGCCGACGTGGTGGGCTTGAACTGCGCCGAAGGGCCGGCGGTGATGATCGAGGCGATCCCGGCCATGCGCGAGGCCACCTCGTTGCCCCTGATCGTGCGCCCCAATGCCGGACGGCCGCGCAACGTTTCCGGGCGCAACCTCTACATGTCTTCCCCCGAGTACTTCGCCGAGTACGCCCGCCGCTTTCTGGCCCTGGGGGTGACCCTGCTCGGCGGTTGCTGCGGCACCACCCCGGCGCACATCCGGGCCATCGCCGGCGCCGTGCGCTCCTTCTTTCCCGGCTCGGTGCGACCCGAGACCGACCCCGCCTCGTACCCGCTACGCATCGACCCCTTGCCGCCGGCAGCCGAGCCGGTCCCTTTCGCCGAAAGGTCGAAGCTGGCAGCCCTCCTCGCCACCGGCACCTTCGCCTGCACCATCGAGATCGTGCCGCCGCGGGGCACCGACCCCGACCGGGCGATTGCGGTGGCCCGGCGTGCGGCCAAAGCGGGCATCGACGCCCTGAACGTACCCGACGGCCCGCGCGCCTCCAGCCGCATGTCGGCCCTGGCCACCGCCCTGTTGATGCAAAGGGAGAGCGGCGGCGAGGCGATCCTGCACTACACCTGCCGCGACCGCAACATCCTCGGCATCCAGAGCGATCTGCTCGGCGCCGATGCCCTGGGCATCCGCAACCTGCTGCTGATCACCGGCGATCCGCCCAAGATGGGCACCTATCCCGATGCCACCGGGGTGTTCGACATCGATTCGATCGGGCTGGTGAACGTGGTCGCCACCCTGAACCGCGGCGCCGACCTGGGGCGCAACCCGATCGGCCGCCCCACCCGCTTCGTGATCGGCGTCGGCCTCAACCCGCTGGCGGTGAACCCCGACTACGAGCTCCAACGCTTCGCCTACAAGGTCGAGGCGGGGGCCGAGTTCGCCATCACCCAGCCGGTGTTCGACGTCGACCGCTTCCTGGCCTTCCTCGATCGGGTGGCCCAGGCGGGCATCGACATTCCCATCCTGGCCGGGGTATGGCCGCTGACCAGCCTGGCCAACGCCCTGTTCATGCGCAACGAGATTCCCGGCAGCTTCGTCCCCGACCAGATCATCGAGCGGATGAGGGCGACCACTTCCCGAGAACAGGGGCTGGCGGTGGGGGTGGAGATCGCCGGGGAAATCGTTTCCCGGGTGCGGGACCGGGTGGCGGGTTTACAGCTCAGTATCCCGGGCGGGACGCTCGAGTACGCTCTGAAACTGGCCGCCCTGGCCCGTTCAGCGACGGGGAAAAGCGTCTAGCACCCGCCTCACCGCCGCCGGCAGGTCTGCCAGCGCCCCCTCGTTGAGGAGCACGGCATCGGCCAGGGCCACGCAACGCCCCACCTGTTGCCCTTCGGGCGGCTCCCCTTCGCCCCATTCGCGGGCCAGCCGGCGCCGCAGTTCCCCTTCCCCGGCCCGGTCGGTGTCGCGACCGCGGGCCAGCATCCGCTCCACCAGCAATTCGACCGGGGCGGTGACGGCGATCAAAAAAAAACCCGGCAGCTGGCGCAACTCTTCCACCTCGGCCGGGTTGCGGATACCATCGATCACCCAGCGCCCCCCCTGCTGCTCGATCCGTTCGCGCACCCGGCAGCCGAGCACCCCCGCCCCGCCCGTGGCCCGCAGCGAGTTGCCGATGTCTTGCATCTCGGAGCGGTCGATGGGCCGCCCCAACTCGCGCACCCGCTCGCGGACGATGTCGGACAGGGAGATCGCCTGGTAGCCCCACGCCACCAGCAGGGCCAGCACCTCGCCCTTGCCCGACCCCATCGGCCCGGTCAGCCCCACCAGGTCGGGGGTAAAAACCGCAGAGGGAGAGGAACTCACGTCGCCCCGGCCAGGTCGGGAGGCGGTTTGCCGTAGCGGAACTGGTCGGCCAGGATGTCCTGCTGCTGCCACTCGGCGATCCAGTCGTCGACGGCAAACACCCGCGCGAGGGGCGCTTCGGTTGCCGACACGATCACCCGGTCCAGGCCGGCGTTGATCAGCATCTTCTTGCAGATGAAGCAGGGGAAGGCGAACACCGGCTTCTCCGTTTCCCGCTCCTCGCCGTAGATGTAGATGTCCCCGCCAAGCAGGCTGACCCCGGCGCGGGCGGCGTTGATGATGGCGTTCTGCTCGGCGTGCACCGAGCGACAGAGCTCGTACTGGCTGCCCGAGGGGATGCCCAGTCGCTGGCGCAAACAGAACCCGTGGTCCAGCGAACTCTGGGTTTTGCGCGGCGCCCCGACGTAACCCGCGGCGATGATCTGGTCTTCGCGCACGATGATGGCCCCGATGCGCACCTTGAGGCAGGTCGAACGGTGGGAGACCACCCGGGCGATGTCGAGGTAGTACTCCTCTTTGGCCGGGCGCGGGATCATCTCACTCCACCGTCCGCGTCTCCCCGAGCGAGCGCTCGAAGTAGAAGACCGAGATGATGGTGTAGGGGACGGTGCGGTCGGCGAGCTGGACGTTGAGCGAACTCTGCGCCACGTGGTGGATGTCGATGCCCAGGTTCAACCAGTCGTTGATCTTCTTCTCGATGTCGGTGCTCTGACCGGTAAACATCTTGTACTTCATCTTCGCCTCCCTGAACCGGCCCGCCGGGCCGGCCCCTTCAGTGACACGTGGAGCAGTGGTGATGGGAACAACTGCCGGAGCAGGAGGAGTGCGAGGCCTGGCCTTTTTCGCCGGCTCCGCCCGCGGTGGCAAACCCGGAGACCCGTTTTTCCACCCGCTTTTCCCCGCACTTCGGACAAGCCACGGCGGCTTCCGCGGCGGGGCTGCGCACCAACTCCTCGAACCTTTCGCCGCACCCCGGGCACTCGTACTCGAATATCGGCATCGCTCGCTCTCCGGCCCCGATTGTACCCCACTCTGCCACTGATCGCAATGCACCCCGGCGGCGAGGTTACCAGGTGCCCGTGCCCCCCGCCCCCCCCGATTGCCCGCCTTCCCCGGCAAACCCGGGGGCGGGTTCCGGATCCGGCTGCGGGGTGGCGATAGCCAGGGTTACCGCGGTCTCGGCAAGACCGCCCCCCCCCTCGCCCGAAAGCGGCAGCGCCGTGAACCCGCCGCGTTCGCCCGCGGGGCCCCCCGCCAGCCACCGCCGCAGCCCCAGCGCGAGCGCGATCAGCAGGGCTCCGCAAACGGTCAGGAGCGCCCAGGTGGGGGCCAGGTGCCAGTACAAGCGGACGGTGACCAGCGATGCTGCCGCCAGCAGCAGCCCGCAGGCAAGCAACAGGCGGCTGCGACAAGCCACGCCCCAGAGGAGGATGGCCAACGGCAACAGCGCGGTCGCAGCGATGAAGAGAGCGCGCAGGGGCAGGGGGGCCCGCTCCCCGGGCTCGAACAGCTGGTGGTCCCAGGAGAAGAGGTTGCAGGCCAGGTAGAGCCCGGCCAGGGCCAGCACCAGCACCACCGAACAGGCGAGCCGCAGCGAGGGAGCAAAACGCGATTCCCGCTGCCCCCGGGCCGCCAGGGGGACAAGCAGCAGCGCGGCAAAAATCCAGCTCCAGCGGGCCGCCGGAAACTGGGCCAGCAGGAGCCCCAGGTAGCCCATGGCGATCGCCGCGGCGCTGGCCATCCAGTAGCGCCAGAGCAGGGCGGCAAACAGGACCACGCCGAGTACGGCCATGGTCCGCAGAAAAACCTTGCCGTTGCCGAAAGAACCGCCGAACACGACGAGCAGCAGCCCGAACTGGCCGAAAAACCCCGCCAGCAGGGCGGTCGCCGTCTCCGCCCCGGCCCGCAGCAAGCGCAACGGGCCCCGCAGGTGTTCGGTGGTCAAGACCAGCACGCCGGCAAAAACCAGCGCCAACAATCCGGCGGCCCTCCCCTCCCGGAGCCGGACGGTCAGCAGGAGCAGAGAGAAGCTCGAGACGGCGGCAAAGGTGGCGGCAACGAAGGCCACCACCCGGAAGGCCCTGGTGAAGCGGTGGCGGTCGTCGGGATAGAGTTCCTCGATCAGAGACCGGGTCGCCCGATCGATGAACTTCCCCTCCTGCCACTGCCCTGCGGCGTCCCGCACCTCCTGATACCGCTCGGCCCGCTCGATGTCCGGGTTCATGACCGCTCCCGCAGCCGGCGGTGCACCTGGAACAACAGGACCAGCAAGGCCAGCGAGGTGATCGCGAACCAGCCGGCGGTCGTCGTCGCATCGGCGCCGGTGCGCAGGAAGAGCAGGCAGACGCCGATGTAGGAAGCCACCATGCCCAGGGCCACCAGCGAGAACCTGGACCTGCGGGCCTCCAGCAAGGCCAGCCCCACGCCACCGCCGATCAGCGCCAGCGTGAAGAGCAACTCCTCGCCGCTCCGGGTCCCCGTCCCCGACAGCAGGGCCAGCAGGATGGCGATCCAGCCCAGGTGGGCGGCCACCGGCTCGAAGTGGGGTTTGCGATGGAAACGCCGGGCCAGGGTGCCGAGCGCCAGGAACAGCAGGCCGCATCCCAGGGTCTCGAAACGCAACGCCGCGGCATTCCGCAGGGAATCACCGGACAACGGCCCGAACCACGAGATGGAGACCCCGCGCCAGGCGGCGAAGGTGGAGAGGGCGAGCGAGAAGACCAGCCGCGAGTCGCAACGCAAGGAGATCGCCGCCATGGCCAGCGAGACCAGCAGCAGGTGGGTCGGCCAGTGGGCTCCCAGCGGGGTGAACTGCCACTCGATGTAGGCCAGGTCGGCGGCACCGAGCAGGACCGCCAGCAGCAGGAGGTAGTCGAAGGCCAGATGGCCGGCCCGGGCCTCGGCCCACGAGAAGGGGGGAAGTTTTCGCACCACCCAGGCCGTGAGGATGGCCACCAGAACGGCGATGGCGACGGCGATCGTCAGCGGGCCGAGGCGGGTCAGGTTCTCTTTGAGCAGCAAGCCGACGCCCGCCACCACCAGCAGCACCCCGGCGTAGAGGACCAGGCGCAACTCGGCGTACAGCGAAACCAGCTGGCCCCGGGCCATGCGCATCAGGCTGGCCGCGGTGGGTTCGGCGAGTACTCCCTCCCGCCGCAACCGCTCCAGCGCGTCGATCAGATCCGGATTCATCGTTTTTTCCCGGGGCATCCCGTCTATCCCTCGATCAGTTCTTCGTCGGGTTGGGGCGAGTAGATGGTGGTGCGGTTGCGCCCCGACTCCTTGGAGCGGTAGAGCGCCCGGTCGGCCTTTTCGATCGCCCCTTCGCCGGTGGTCGCGTGTTCGGGAAAGCTGGCGATGCCGATCGAGATGGTGACCTTGCCCCGCGGCTGCCACTCCCCCCCGGGAAACGGCTCCTTCTCGATCGCCTCGCGCAATCGCTCGGCGGCCAAAAAAGAGCCGATCTTGTCGGTCTCGGGCAGCAGGATGATGAATTCGTCCCCGCCGTACTTGGCCAAAATGTCGGAGCCGCGAAAACTCTGGCGCATGAGTTCACCAACCCGCTTCAGGGTCTCCGAACCGCGCAGGTGGCCGTTGTGGTCGTTGTAGTTCTTGAAGTTGTCGACATCGAAGATCACCAGCGAGTAGATGAAGTTGTACCGTTCCGACTTCCGCGTTTCGCCGGCCAGCAGTTCGAAGAAGTGGGATTGGTTGTAGAGCCCGGTGAGCCCGTCGGAGATCGACAGCTCGTGGGTTTTTGCCAGCAACTCGGCCATCAGGTCTTCGTTGCGACGCAGGTTCTTGGCCAGATAGCCGGAAATGGTGAAGGCGAAGATCAGCATGAAATCGAAGGCCACCATGGTGGTCACCCGCTGATCGAACAGATCCAGGTCACGCTGCTGGCTCAGGAAAATGGCCAGGAGCAGGACGATCGAGGTGATCGTGTTGCGGAACGCCTTCTGGTAGCCGATGACGAAAGTCGACACCATGATGAAAAACACGTAGAGGACCAGAATCGGGCTGTCGAGCCCCCCCGAAAAGAACACCAGCAAACTCAACACGATCAGATCGACGTCGAGTTGCAGGGTGGCGGACCGGCGCAACCCCTCGGCACTCAGGGCTTCCCCCCCCCGGGCGACCCGCCGGCCTAAATCGAGGGAAAACATCAGGTTTTCCAAAATCGGCAGGGTCAGCACCAGCAGGATCAGGCCGTGAAAGAACACCGTGGAGCGGAAGAACAACTGGTACACGGCGAAGAACACCACCACGTAGGCGGCGTAGATCCAGCGGATGCGGATCAACCAGCGGTTCTTTTCCAGCAGCGGGGGGAGAGGGGCGACCGTGGGCTCGCTGACGGGAAAAACGGGGGCGGCGGGGGGCTCGCTCATGGCCCCTACGATATTTGCTTTTGCCCGCAAAGTCAAATTGCCCTGGCGGCGAATTGCAAGTTTTTTCCGGCATCGGTACAATGGCGCCGGCCCCGTCCCGGGGACCCTGGAGTCAAGGAGGGCAACTTGTATCGACAAAACAAGATCTACGACGTCAGCTATCACAACTTTCTCGGCTCGTGGGCCTGGCTGTTGCACCGGCTGTCGGGATTGGCCCTGATCTTCTACCTGACCCTGCACATCTGGGTGATCAGCCACCTGGCCCAGGGCGCCGAATCGTTCAACGCAATGATGGACTTCCTCAACACCCCCCTGTTCAAGATCCTCGAGGTCGGACTGTGGGGGGTGATCCTGTTCCACGCCTTCAACGGCCTGCGGGTGGCGATCGTCGACTTCGGCCACGGGGCGCTGGCCCACAAGAAGTGGTTCGTGATCCTGATCGGTTTCGCCTTCCTGCTGTGGGCGGCGGGCTCGGCCATGATCCTCATGCACATCGGAGGCTGACATGAACAAGGACTTCCGGCAAACCACCCGTTCGGGCGCCGTCGCCTGGCTGCTGCAACGCATCACCGCCATCATCCTGTTCGTGTTGCTGATCAGCCACTTCGTCACCTACCACTTCCTGTCGCAGGGGCACGCCGTCACCTACGACCAGGTGATGGCCAAACTTGCCCGCTACTCGCTATGGTTTTCGCTGATCCAGTTCCTGTTCCTGCTCACCGCCCTCTACCACGGCCTCAACGGCGTCTGGTCGGTGGCAGAAGACTACGTCCACCGGCGCCTCTGGCGGCTCGTGCTGCTGGGAGCCCTGCTCACCCTCGGCATGGCCCTGCTGTTCATCGGCACCCTGACCATCGTGCGCATCGCCGGGGCCGTCCCCCAAGGAGCCTGACCATGAACGCCGCAGACACCCCCTTCACCCACGAGCTCGATGCCGTCGTCGTCGGGGCCGGCCTGGCCGGGCTCCGCGCCGCCCTGGAGATCGCCCAGGAGGGCGGCCAGGTGGCGGTGCTGACCAAAGTCTATCCGACCCGCTCCCACTCGGGCGGCGCCCAGGGGGGGATCGCCGCCGCCCTGGCCAACACCGCCGACGACTCGGTGGAATCGCACGTGTTCGACACCATCAAGGGCAGCGACTACCTCGGCGACCAGGACGTGATCCGCTTTTTTTGCGGCGAGGCCGTGCGCACCGTATACGAATTCGAGCACATGGGGGTCCCCTTCTCCCGCACCGCCGACGGCCGCATCAACCAGCGCCCTTTTGGCGGCCACTCGGCACCCAGGGCCTGTTTTGCCGCCGACATCACCGGCCACGTGCTGCTGCACACCCTCTACGAGCAATGCCTGAAGCATCACGTGCTCTTCTACAACGAGTTCCAGGTGGTCTCGCTGGTGATGGCCGAGAGCAGTTGCCGCGGCGTCGTGGCCTGGGACATCCGGGCGGGCGGGCTGCACCTCTTCCGGGCCAAGGCGGTGCTGCTGGCCACCGGAGGCTATGGCCGGGCCTGGAAGATCACCTCCAACGCCCACGCCAACACCGGCGACGGGGTGGCGCTGGTGCTCGAAGCCGGTCTCCCCCTCGAGGATATGGAGTTCGTGCAGTACCACCCCACCGGGCTCTACAAGCACGGCATCCTGCTGTCGGAAGCGGCCCGCGGCGAGGGGGGCTACATCGTCAACGACCAGAACGAGCGCTTCATGAAAAACTACGCTGCGGCCAAGATGGAGTTGGCCCCGCGCGACATCGTCTCCCGCTCCGAGCAGAAAGAGATCAATGAGGGGCGCGGCATCGGCGGCAAAGACTACGTCTATCTCGACCTGCGCCACCTGGGCCAGGAGAAGATCCTGTCGCGCCTGCCGCAGATCCACGAACTGGCCCTCAACTACCTCAAGGTCGACGCCATCACCGACCCGGTGCCGATCACCCCGACCGCCCACTACTCGATGGGAGGCATCCCGGCCAATGTGCGCACCGAGGTGATCGCCGACGCCCAGGGGAACGTGGTCAAAGGGCTCTACACCGCCGGCGAAGCCGCCTGCCTGTCGCTGCACGGGGCCAACCGCCTGGGCTGCAATTCGCTGCAGGACGCCGCCACCTTCGGCCGCATCGCCGGTCAGCAGATCACGGTTTTTCTCAAAGGAAGGGGGCACGACCCCTTGCCCGGAGACCCGCTGGCTGCCGCCCGGGAAAAGATCGCCCGGCTCACCGAGGGGGCGGGCAAAGAGCGCCACGCGGTGCTGCGCGAGGAGCTTCAGGAGAGCATGACCCGCAACCTCGGGGTCTTCCGCAACGAGGGGGACATGACCCGGGTGCTCGACCTGATCCGCTCCCTGCAAGCCCGTTTCCGCGACGTGCGGGTCGACGACCGCCGCGGCCCCTTCAACCTCGACCTGATCGAGGCCCTGGAGGTCGGCAACCTGCTCAGTTTCTCCGAGGTGATCGTGGCCGGAGCCATCGAACGCCGCGAATCCCGCGGCGCCCACTTCCGCAGCGATTTCCCGAAGCGCGACGATGCGAACTGGCTGAAACACACCCTGGCCTGGCGCAAGGAGGGCAAGATCGTCTTCGACTTCAAACCGGTCTTCCTGTACCCCGAGTATCAGCCCCAGGAACGGAAATACTAAGGAGGATCGCCATGAGTAAAATCACCATGGAAGTCCACATCCAGCGCTACCACCCCGATACCGACCGCAAGCCGCATTGGCAGGTCTTTCGTCCCGAGGTCGACGAGGAGGCCACCCTGCTCGACGTGTTGAACGAGATCCACTGGAAAACCGACGGCACCCTGGCCTATCGCCGCTCCTGCCGCAGCTCGATCTGCGGGTCGTGCGCCATGAAGGTCAACGGCCGCAACGTGCTGGCCTGCGAGACCCCGGCCGGCCAGTTCGGCGAAAAGCTCCGCATCGAGCCGTTGCCAGGGTTCCCCATCATCAAGGACCTGGTGGTCGACCTCGAGGAGTTCTTCGCCAAACTCGAGCGGATCCGTCCCTACCTGATCCTGAAAAAACCCGTCCCCGAAAAGGAGTTCAACCAGACCCCGGACGAGTTCGAGGCGATCGGCGAATCGACCCTTTGCATTCTGTGCGCCGCCTGCACCTCTTCCTGCCCCAGCCTGTGGCCCAATCCCGACTACCTCGGCCCCGCGGCGCTGCTGAAGGCCTACCGGTTCATCTTCGATTCGCGAGACGACGGCAGCGACGAGCGGATCGAGATCATCAACGACCGCAACGGCATCTGGCGTTGCCATACCATCTTCAACTGCATGGAAGCCTGTCCCAAGAAGATCCGCATCACCGAATACCTCTCCCGGCTCAAGGGGAAGGTGGTGGAAAACTCGATATGAACGGAGGAGCGCTTTCCCGATCGCAACCGGCGGGAGGGGAGGCGGAAAAAGACGACAAGGCGGGGCGTCAAGCGTCGGAAGAGCTCGAAGGCCTGCGCGAAGAGAACCAGCGACTGGTATTGCGACTCGGCCAGCTCGAACGGGAGATCGTTACCCACTCGCAGCGGGAAGGGGCCCTCGAGGACAGCGCCCGGCTGCTCAGGGCGGTGATCGACAGCGCCGCCGACGGCATCATCTTCAGCGACGAAAAAGGCCACTTCTTCCTGTTCAACCCGGCCATGGAACGGTTGACCGGCTACACCGCCGCCGAGGCCAACGCCTGCCACGACTTCAACCAGCTCCTCTACCCCAACCCCCAGGAGTGTATGGCCGCCATGGCCCGCCTCCGACAGCTGATCGAAAGGGGGGAGAGCGCTCCGATGGAGACGGTGATCCAGCC
>CAZTNO010000015.1:0-21070 GCA_964614865.1 uncultured Clostridia bacterium | reverse complement strand
CCTGGTCGACCTGCCGATCGAAGTGCGGCATACGCCCAACGTCTTCGTCACCGCCAGCACCGTGGCCGCGGGGCAGTTCCACGAGGCCCGGCGCAACCTGATCGTCCCGCCCAGAGGGCAGTTCCTCAAGGTCGACGTGAAGACCGACCGACCGGTCTACCGCCCCGGCGACGAGGTGGCGGTGACGGTGACCTCCCGTGATGCCGGCGGACAACCAGCCCCCATCGAATTTTCGCTCGGGGTGGTCGACGAGGCGATCTACGCCATCAGTCCCGAGCTGGCAGTCGAGATGCCCCGCTTCTTCTATCCCAGCAAGCGCAACAACGTCCGCACGTTCCACTCGCTGGCCTTCAACTTCTACGGCTACAGCGAATCGCTCAAGCCCGGGGCAGAGGGCCGGGAAAACCGCGAGGACAGCGGCCTCGACAGCATCAAGAGCGCACGCTCCGAGCAGGTGCGCAAGGATTTCAAAGACACCTGCTTCTGGACCCCGGCGGCGGTTACCGACGCGGGCGGCTCGGCCACCCTGAAGTTCCGGCTACCGGGCAACATCACCCAGTGGCGCCTCACCCTGCTGGGCGTCAACGAAAAGACCCAGATCGGCACGGCCACCGGCCGCATGATCAGTCGCAAGGACCTGTTCGTCCAGGTCCAGCCTCCGCCCACGGTCACCGAACGGGACGAGTTCGAGTGCCCGGTGGTGGTGCAAAACCTGAGGGCCGGCCCGGTCTCGGGCAAGATCGCCCTCTCCCTGAGCGGGGGCACGGTCCTGGGCCAGAACCCCCGGTCGATCGACATCCGCGCTGGCGCCTCCACGGCTTCGTCGTTCCGCATCCGCGTCGACGGCCGCAAGAAACTCGAATTGACTGCCTCCTTCCAGGCCACTGACGGCAACGACAGCGAGCACTGGGTGCTGCCCATCACCCCCTACGGGGTCGAGCGGGGAATCTCCCAGGCCGATCGCCTGCGCCCCGAGGAGACCGCCAAGGTGCTGACCGTAACGTTGCCGGCAGAGGCCGTGCAGAAATTCATCGGCGGCCGGATCGTAGTCGCCCCGCTGCTCACCCAGGTATTGCTCGGTTCGCTGGAGGAACTCGCCCAGTACCCCTGGGGCTGCGTGGAGCAGACGGCCAGCATGCTGATCCCCAACCTGGTCGTGGCCGATGTCCTGAAGAAACAGCAGATCGCCAGCCCCGCTCTCGAGGCCAAGGTCGCCCGCCACACCGGCGCGGGCATCGCCAAGCTGCTGGGCTTCCAGAACAGCAACGGCTCCTGGGGGTGGTGGAACGGCACTACCGCCGACCCGACCATGACGGTTTACGTGATGTACGGCCTTACCCTGGCCCGGCGGACCGGGGCCACAGTCGCCGCCGCAGCCTACCAGAAGGGCCTCGACGCCCAACGGGCGTTGCTCGGCCGTGAACCGTCCACCGACCTGCGCGCCCTCAACCTCTACACCCTGGCCATGGCCGGCAAGGCGCCCGCTTCGGTGGTCGCCGGACTGGCCAAGACCCCGCAGTCGCTCTCCCCCTACGCCCTCTCCCTGCTAGCCCTGACCTGGAAGGAGATGGGCCGCAAGGAGGAGACGAAGAATACCGTCCAGCTGCTCGCCGCCCGGGCGATCCAGGCTGGCGGGGAGGCGCACTGGGAGGGGAACGTCCAGTACCACCTCTTCCCCTACGCCCAACCGATCGACTGCACCGCCATGGCCCTGCGTGCCCTGGCCCTGGTCGATGCCAAACACCCGCTGATCGCCCCGGCCACCCGCTGGCTGCTGGCCCAGCGCAACGGCGAGATCTGGCATTCGACCCGCGATACCGCGGCCGCGATCATGGCCCTGTCCGAGGTGTTGCGTAGTAGCGGCGCCGGCACGAAACGGGATGGGGGGGTGCGCATCCGCTTCAACGGCAAGAACTGGCGGGAGATTCCCGCCGACAGGCTGTACAGCAGCGACCGCCGCAATGCCCTGGAAATCCTGCCGGCCGAATTGATCGCCGGAGACAACCGCATCGACATCGAGAAGAAGACCGACCAGGAACTGTTCGTCACCACCGCCATTTCCTACACCACCGAGGCCGAAAAGGTCGCCACCAGCGGCCCCCTGACCCTGACCCGCGAGTACCTGCGGATCGGCAGGGAAAACGACAAGTTCACCGCCGTCCCCCTCCCCGCCGGAACGCCCCCCACCTTCGCCCCGGGCGAGGAATTCCTGGTGCGCCTGACCGGCAAGGCCACCCAGAACCACGAGTACCTGATCCTCGAGGACTTCATCCCGGCCGGCTTCCAGATCATCGAGGTAACCCGCGGCTACCCGTTTGCCGACAGGCAGGTGCAGCAGAACCTGGAAGCCAGGGCGGTGACTTTCCGCGAAGCCCGCGACAACCGCATGGTCTTCTTCTTCGGCTCGTTGAAAACGGGGGGGCAATTCACCGTCGACTACCTGCTGCGAGCCACCCGCCCCGGCCAGTACCAGGTGAATCCGGCCTGCATGCAATCGATGTACCTGCCCTGGCAAAAAGCCCTCTCCTCCCGCCTCCAGGTGCGGGTCGGCGCCGAGGGGCAGCCATGAGCCCTCGCGGCCTCACTTGCGGACTCTGGCTGGCGGCGGCCGTACTGACCGCGGCCCCGCCCAGGGTGAAGATCGAGTCCCCACCCGGCGGTTGGACGGTGGAGCGGCGGATCAAGATCCACGGGACCGTATCCGACACCTCCCTGCCCCTGGCCTGGATGGTGGTCAACGGCACCGATTTCCCCATCCGCCTGGTGGGGGGGGTGTTCGACCAGAACATCATCCTGGCGGGCGGCGAGAACCAGGTGGCGGTGATCGCCCGCAACCGCGAAGGCGAAGGACGAGATACCCTGGTCTTCCAGGCCCGGCTGGCCAAGACCGACTTGCAGATCCTCCTCACCTTCCCCCCCCAGCCTTTCTACGTCGATCTCTGGATCGTCCAGCCCGACGGCGAGAAGTGCTATTGGTCGGCCCGTGAAACCAAGGCTGGCGGCGTGCTGCACGACCTCTACCTGGACGCCCCGGGCGGTGGGGTCGGCATGGGGCCCCAGGCCTATACCATCGCCGACGCCCCGGCGGGGGAATACCTGATCCAGGTCAACTACTGGGCCGGCGGCCAGTGGGGTGCCAGCGAGACCCCCGGCGGCCCCTACGGCGGCGGGGCACGTACGCCGATCGTCCCCCTGAAAACCGACGTGATCCTGTTCGAGGGTACCGAGCGGGAGCAGCGACTCAGCTACCGCTCGGTGCTGAAGAAGCCGGGCGATACCTTCACCATCGGCAAGGTACGCGTCGCCCCGGCGAGAATGGGGGAAGACCCGGAAAATCCGGTGCAGGAGACGTTGAAAAATGAGAAACCCGAATAAGTCGCTCCGCTTCTGGCTGCTGGCCCTGATCGGGCTCGTGGCCAGCGCCCTGCCCGCCGCCGCCCCCCTGCGCGTGACCATCCAGGAACCGCGCAACGGCTGGTCCACCGATCGCATCCTCGAACTGGTGGCCCGCGTATCCGACCCCACGGTCACCTTCGCCCAGCTGATCGAAAACGGCACCGAGCGGAGGGTCCGGGTGCAGGAAGGCACGATCCGGCAAAAATTGGTGCTGTCTCCCGGCCACAACCTGATCGTGGTCTCGGTACGGCAAAACGGCCGCACCGTGTCCGATTCGGTTTCGTTGTTCAGCCAGGTGGCCAAGAAGGACATCAAGGTAATCCTGACCTGGGACACCGACCAGACCGATGTCGATCTGCATGTCACCAACCCCTCCGGCGAAGAGTGCTACTACGGTCTCCGCGAAACCAAGGAGGGCGGGATGCTCGACGTCGACATCACCGACGGCTTCGGCCCCGAGGTCTTCACCCAGGCGGGCGCCCTCGCCGGTGACTACGAGGTGAAGGTGGTGTACTTCAGCGCCCACGGCCACGCGCAGAGCAAGGCCCTGGTCCAGGTGGTGTTGTTCGAGGGTACGGGCCAGGAGCAACGGCACCGGTTCAGCCGGGTGCTGACCCGCGACAACGACACCTACGTGCTGGGCAAGTTCCACGTCGGCATGCCGCAAGACCTCCCCTGACCCGTTTGCTCCGCCTCCGTCTCCTTTTTGCCCGAGTCCTGCTGGCGCTCCTCGCCGGCTTCGGAGCTCTCGATGGCCAGCCCTTGCCGGCCGGAGCCGCGCTGGTGGCCATCGATGCCGACGACGGACAGGTCCTGCGCCTGGAGAACCCCGAGCTGGCGGTAGCCACGGCCCACCCTCCCGGATCGTTGCTCAAGGTGCTGGCCACCCTGCTGGCCCTCGAAGACCCGTCGATCGACCCGGCGGCTCGCTACATCTGTCGAGGGGTGGCGGAATTGAACGGGAGCGAGCGGTCCTGCTGGGACAAGCGGGGCCACGGTCCGGTGAACCTGGCCAAGGCGCTGGCCCTGTCCTGCAACCTCTACTTCATCGACCTGGCCGCACGACTCGATCCGGGCCGGTTTCTGGAATTCCTGGGTCAGGCCGGCCTGGGCAGACCCGGCGGGGTGAACCTGCCCGGAGCATCAGCGGGAAGCCTGCCGGGCGAATGGACCCGCGAGGAGGCGACCCTGGCCGGGGCCGGATTATCCGGGCGGGTTTTGGCCACTCCAGTCCAGGTGGCAGCCTGGTTTGCCGCCCTGATCAACGGCGGCTGGGTACCGACCCCCTGGCAGCCCCCGCAGGGACCCGGGGAGCGCCGTCCTTTCTCTTCGGCCTCGGCGCTGGCCCGGGTGCGGGCCGCCCTGGGCGAGGGCTCCGCCTACGGGACGACCCGGGGGTTCGCCGCCGCCACCGGGGGCTTTGCCAAGACCGGTACGGCAGGCTGGCTGGACGGTTACCATACCTCGGCCTGGACCGCCGCCTGTTTCGAGGCCGGCGGGCGCCGGATCGCGCTGGTCGTCTTCCTGACCGAGGGACAGGGGGCCCGCGACGCACTGCCCCTGGCGACCCGCATCGCCCGGGAAATGCAAGCGAACCCAGTGCCTCGGACCGACCTGCCCGTGGTGTCGGTCTCGCTGTTCTCGTTGCTCGCACCCAAGGCCATCGCCGTCACCGCGGTCGAGGGTTGGCTGGAAGTCGCCGGGGGGAAATCGTACGCTGCCGGCACCGAATTCGTGGTGCGCGCAGCGGCGGAGGGCGGACTCGACGTCGGTCCCCGCGGGAGTGCCCCGACAAGCCCTGCGGAAACAGTCGTGTTGCGCGGCTCGACCGGGCCACTCAAGCTGGAAGTGGCCGGCATCGCTGCGCGCCGGGTGACCGGGGAGATCGAGGTCGGCAACCGGGAGGGCGTACTGCTCATCATCAATCGCCTCCCGCTCGAGGATTACGTCACCGGGGTGGCGACGGGCGAGATCGGCACCCAGCAAGTCGCCCTGGCTTGCCAGGCAATCGTCGCCCGTACCTATGCCTGGGTGAACCGAGGACGCCACCAGGAGCAGGGATTCGATTTTTGCGACACCACCCATTGCCAGTTCTACTCGGGGATGCCCGCGGATGCCCCCCGGGCTGCCGCCTGGCAGGGCACCTCCGGCCTTATCCTCACCCGGGCCGGTATTCCTGCCCAGGTCTTCTACCACTCCACCTGCGGCGGAAGCACGGCGGATGCCGGAGCGACGTTTGGTGGAGAATCCCCGCCACACCTGGCCGGGGTGAACGACGCAAACCACTGCCAGGCCTCGCCCCACGCCCGCTGGCGATGGCAGGTGAACGCCGGCGAGTTGACTGCCGCGCTACGCACGGCCTTCGGTAACGAGATCACCTCCTGGCAAACCGGGACCCTGGATTCGTCGGGGCGGGTGCTGACCATCAACCTGACCCGGGATGGCGGGGATCCGCACTCCGTCCGGGCCGAGGACTGGCGCATGGCGGTGGCCCGCCGGTTCGGCTGGCAAACGCTGAAGAGCACGGTCTTTGTCGCCAGCCGGGAAGGCCCCGACTGGGTGTTCCGCGGCCGCGGCCTGGGCCACGGGGTCGGCCTCTGCCAATGGGGCGCCATCGCCCTGGCCCGGCAGGGGCGGTCGGTCGAGGAGATCCTGGCTCACTACTTCCCCGGCACCGAAGTAGCGACGCTGTCTTCACTGGTCCCGGGAGGCCAGGAAAGCCCTGCCGCGATCCTGGAGCGATCCCTGCTACGCATCGCCGCGATGCTGGAGTCCCCGGCAAGCGGTCGCCCCGGGTTATGGATCGCCCCGTCCACCTCCGAGTTCACCCGGCGCAGCGGGGCTCCGTCGTTTGCCGCCGGCAGGTACCTGCGGGGCACGATCCATCTGCAGCCGCTGGAGGTACTGCGCGGGCGGGGCATCCTCGAGCAAACGATCGCTCACGAGGCGGCCCATTTTTTCCTGGAACAGTTTTCCGGCCCCGGCGGGCCGCTGTGGCTGATCGAGGGGCTGGCCGGCATCCTGGCAAGCCCGTCCACCGAGGACGAGGAGTTCCAGGACGAACCGCTTCCCGGGGTGAACCGCATCGACCGGGACCTTCGCTCCCCTTCGTGGGAGACGGCACGCCGGGCTGCAACCCAGGCGACCGCCGCGGTGCGACGGCTCGTCGACGCTGGCGGCGGCATGCCCGAGCTGGTTGACGCCCTGCGGGCGCTCCGAAGGCGCAACCGGGGCCCGCTGAGGGAATTGGCCCTCAAGGCCGGGTTGGCCGGCGAGTTTTGAGAAGGGTAATTCGGGAAAACCCCGGGGCGACTCACCGAATGATCGGGTGACTCACCGAGGGACAGGGCGACTCACCGAGTCGCCCCTACCGCAATTCGAATTGGCCTTTGGACTCACCGAGTCGCCCCTACTGCAACTCGAACTGGCCTTTGAGAAGTCCCAGGGCCTCGTCGAGCAGACGCAGCGCCTTGGTGTGCCGTTCCTTGCTGTCGCGAATTTCCCCCTCGAGCTGGCGGATGCGGTTCTCCAGCTTGTCCACCGTTTCGCGACGCTCGGCCTCGAGTCCGCCGAACCGCTGTTTGAGGACAATGATCTCGGCCTCGAGCTGGGTGGTGCGGGCATCGGCCTCGCGCTGCGCCGTCCTTTCGCGTTCGCCGAAGGCGTTCACCTGTTCCACCAGGAGGTCCCGCTCCCTTGAAACCACTTCGGCCTGCTCGCGCAGGGTGGTTAACTCGCCTTCGACGGCCTGGGCGCGGGAGCGGTCGCTGGCCAGCGCCTGTTCGCTCACCGAGAGCTCCTGCCGGAACCGCTCGACCTCGCCGGTGAGGAGGGCGAGCTCCCCCTGGCGGGCCTCCTCGCGTTGGTCCCGTTCGCTGGCCTCGGCGGTCAGCTGAATGATTTCCTGCTCTCGCTCCTGCTCGCGGGACAGGCGTTCGGCGGCCTCGGCAGTCAGCCGGGCAATCGTCTGCTCCTGTTCCTGTTCGTGGGCCCGCCGTTCGTCGATCTCGGCGGTCAGCCGGGCGATCTCCGCTTCGCGTTCCTGCTCGCGGGGCTGCCGCTCGGCGGCTTCGTGCTCCACCCCCTGGCGGAAGCGGTCGAACTCGGCCCGCAGGTCGTCATGCCGCTGCTGCCAAAGGGCGGTCTGCCCTTCGCAGGCCTCGACGTCCCGATGCAGGAAGGTGGCGTTCTCGGTCAGCTGGTCGACCTTCTTGCGGTAATCCTCGGCGGTCCGGGAGGCCTCCTCGAAGCGGTCGCGGAACCGGTCGAGCAACAACTGCTTGGCCCGCAAATCCTCGCCGGCGCGCAGCAACTGATCTTTCAACACGGGGACGTCGCTGGGCAGGTCGACATCGGAAACGGTGGCCCCCTCGAAGGTGTTGGAGGGGACGGTGATGTGGTAGTCGGTCTGCTCTTTCTTGTCAACCTCATCGGCCAGATCGGGAAAGATCGAGTCGAACACCTGATCGATGTCGTCGCCCGAGATGTCGGCCGCCAGGGGGGGGAGCCGCAGCCCCTCATCGCCCAGGTGCTCGGCCAGCATCTCGCGCAAAACGGCTGCGGTGGTCGGCTTGGCCAGATGGCGGATGGCCCACAACTTGGCATAGGGCTCGATCTCCCCGGCACTGAGCTCGGCCGAGGTGATGATGGTGGCAATCGAGGCGGTGTCGGGGTTCATCTTGATGGCGGAAAAGATGCGGGTCCCCTCCCCGCCGTTGAAGTCGAAGTTGAGGACGATCAGGTCGGGCACCCCGCTTTCGGTTTCATCCCAGAAATCCTTTTCGGACATGATGAAGCGAACGGTGATCTTGTTGCCGTCGAGAACTTCCCTGACCAGAGTGCTAAAGACCGGATCGGGATCTACCACGAAAATGCGTTTCACCCCTGCCACCTCCGTCCAACCGGCAGGTCAAAGATAGCACACCCTCCAGGGCAAGTCAAACGGGGGAATCGTGCTATAATCGGTGTGTTCCCGCCATGAAACCACTCTTTTCACTGGTCCTGATGCTGGGATTGGCCTCCCTGTCGCCTTGCCTGTTCGCCCAGGAGCCCATCCACGAGTCGATCGAGGTCGAGGGAACGCTTTCCACCCGGGAACCAGGGTCCAAAAACCTGATCGTTCTCGACCGGCAAGCGATCGAGCAGCTGATGGTCTCCGACATGGCCAGCCTGTTTGCCCGGTTGCCTGGTTTGACGATCCAACGCCGGGGCCCCGGCGATGGCTCGTTCGACCTGACCATGCGCGGGGGGCACTTCGAGCAGGTGCTGCTGCTGGTCAACGGGCGCCCCTTTTCCAGCGCCCAGACCGGCCACTTCACCACCGACTTCCCCTTTTCTTTCCAGGACATCGAGCGGATCGAGATCGTCCGCGGCGGCACCTCGACCGCCAGCGGCGCCGGCGCGTTTGCCGGACTGGTCAACCTGGTCGTCGCCCCGCCCCGCGCTCCCCGGCTGGAGGCCCGGCTGGGCGAACGCAAGACCGCCTCGCTCTACGCCGGGGCGAGCCACTCGCTGGGCCCGTGGACGCTGGGGGGGTCGATCCAGCGGGAAACGACCTCGGGGTTCTTCCCGGGGCGCGAACTCGCCCAGACCCGGTCGCTGCTGCTCGCTGCCTGGGAGCGCCCCGCCCTGCGGGCCGAACTGCAGGCGGGCTGGCTGCAGAAAGCCTTCGGGGCCGCCGGCTTCTATGCCCCCCTGCCCTCGCGGGAAGAGATCGAGGCGCTCCTCGTCACCACGCGGGTTTCCGGCCACTCCGGCTCCTTCCGCTACCAGGCCAGCCAGAGCTACAACCGCCACCACGACACCTTCGTCCTCGACCGCACCCGCCCGGCACTCTACTCGGGCGTTCACCTCACCGAACGCTGGGAAGGGGCACTGAGCGCCGGGGGGACCGTCGCCGGGATCGCCCTCGACGGAGGCCTCGACCACTCTTGGGAGCGAATGGACAGCTCCACCATGAAACAACACCAGCGAACCCGGCTGGCCGGCTACGCCAACCTCGCCCGCCTCTTCCGCTGGGGAGGGCTCGATGGCGGGATCCGCCTGGAATCGGTCGACCAGGGGGCCCCGCAACTGACCTTCCAGGCCGGCGGTTTCACCCGCCTCTCCCCCCTGGTCCACCTTCGCATCAATGGCGGCCGCTCGTTGCGTCTCCCCTCGTTCACCGAGCGGTTCTACGTCGATCCCGCCAACCAGGGCGATCCCGACCTTTCCCCCGAACACAGCGATCACCTCGAAATGGTCTTGTCAGGCATCGCCCCCCGCCTGGGGGTCGACGTCTCGGTGTTCTACCGGCGCCAGGAAAACACCATCGACTGGTTCCGAACCTCCCCCACCGCCCGCTGGCAGGCGCTCAACCTGCGCCAGCACGACATGGCCGGTATCGAGGGTTCGCTGCGGATCGGGGTGGGACGGGGCGAACTCCAGGCCGGTTGCGAGCGATTGTTTGCCCTGAACCGCCCACCGGCCATGCAGTCCAAATACGGGTTGCGTTTCCCCGACCTGCGGGTCACCGCTGCCGCTGACCAGCCGCTGGGCCGCCGCTTGCGCGTTCATGCCGCCTACACGTTCAAACGCCTCTACCAGACCGGCGAGCAGGGCCACTTCCTCGACCTGGCCTTGCAGTTCATCGCCGGCCCGATCCGGCTCGCCCTGCGGGGAGAAAACCTGCTGGGCCAACGGTTCGAGGAGATTCCCGGGGTGCCGGTGGCGGGGCGCTTCCTGAGCCTGGTCTTGAACGTCGACGCGGCGTTGCCGGGCAAGAAATCTTTCCGGAGCGATTGACTCCCCCCGGCAAACGGTGTAGGTATCTCATCACGGAGGATCGGGAAGAAACCTTCGGGGAGGTACCGCAAATGAACGCCGATTTGGCCATCGCCCAGCAGATCCCGCTGCGTCCGATCGAGGAGATCGCCAAGGCAGCCGGGATCCCCCGCCAATACCTGGAGTTGTACGGAGACCACAAGGCCAAGGTGAAGCTCGACTTCTTCCGGGAGCTGGAATCCCGCCCCGAGGGGAAGCTGATCCTGGTTTCGGCCATCACCCCGACCCCTGCCGGCGAGGGCAAGACGACGGTCACCATCGGCCTCGACCTGGCCCTGAACCGGATCGGCGTCCGCGCGGCCTGTGCCCTGCGCGAACCGTCGATGGGGCCCCTGTTCGGGGTCAAGGGGGGCGCCGCCGGCGGGGGCTGGTCCCAGGTGCTGCCGATGGAGGACATCAACCTGCACTTCACCGGTGATATCCACGCCGTCACCGCCGGCCACAACCTGCTCTCGGCGCTGATCGACAACCACATCTTCCGCCGCAAGGAACCGATTCTCGACCCCCGCCGCATCCGCTGGCCCCGGGTGCTCGACATGAACGACCGCTCCCTGCGCAACGTGCTGGTCGGCCTGGGAGGTCGGGAAAACGGCGTGCCGCGGGAGGCCGGCTTCCAGATCACCGCCTCGTCGGAGATCATGGCCATCCTCTGCCTGGCGCAGAACTACGACGAACTCAAGAAGCGAATCGGTGACATCCACCTGGGCTGTACCTACGACGGCGAGATCGTGTTCGCCCGCGACCTGAAAGCCCAGGGAGCGGTCACCTCGCTGCTGCGCGACGCCATCAAGCCCAATCTGGTGCAGACCTCGGAGAACACCCCGGCCTTCGTCCACGGCGGCCCCTTCGCCAACATCGCCCAGGGCACCAACGCGGTGGTCTCCACCAAACTGGCCCTCAAGCTGTTCGACACGGTGGTGACCGAGGCGGGCTTCGGCTTCGACCTGGGGGCCGAGAAGTTCTTCGACATCGTCGCCCGCAGCGCCGGATTCTGCCCGGCGGGGGTGGTCCTGGTCGCCACCGCCCGCGCCCTCAAGATGCACGGGGGGAAGAAGCTCGCCGAGATCCGCACCCCCGACCCCGCCGCCCTCGAACGCGGATTGCCCAACCTGGAGAAGCACCTGGAGAACATCGGCAAGTTCGGCATGAAGGCGGTGGTGGCCATCAACCGGTTCGCCTCGGATAGCGAGGAAGAGCTCGAACTCATCCGCCGCTTCGCCGAGAGCAAGGGCTACGGGGCGGCGGTGATCGACTGCTGGGGAAAAGGGGGCCAGGGGGGGATCGAACTGGCCGAGCGGGTGAATCAGGAGTGTTCCGTCCCCGCCTGCCACCGGTTCCTCTACCCGCTCGACCTGCCTACCGAAAAGAAGATCGAGATCGTGGCCCGCGAGATCTACGGTTCGAGCGCCATCGACTTCACCTCGGCGGCCAAGAAGGACCTGGCCAAGGTCAAGAAGTTCGGCTTCGACCACCTTCCGGTGTGCATCGCCAAGACCCAGAAGTCGCTCTCCGACAACCCTGAACTACTCGGCCGGCCCAAAGACTTCCTGGTGACCGTGCGCCAGATCCACCTGGCTTCGGGGGCGGGTTTCACCGTGCCGGTCACCGGCGACATCCTGCTGATGCCCGGCCTCCCCGACAGCCCCGCCTCCGAGACCATCGACATCGACGGGAGCGGGGTGATCAGCGGGCTGATGTAGCCCCTCCCGGATAGCGAATGCTCTAAAACGCGGTGACCAGACCGATGCCCAGGCGGGGATACTTGCCGTAGTCCGAGCGGAACGCGTAGGTGGCTTCGCAAACCAGGCGGAAGTTGCGCTGAAGCACCCAGCCGCCGTGGAGGGTGGCCGCCGTGTAGGCCAGCTCTTCCAGGTCCGAATCGACCCAGTTGAACAGCCCCCCTCCGTACCAGGAGCTGTCGTCGCCTTGCGGCAGGTAGATCAACTCGGCAAAACCACCGCGGGTGGCCACTTCGGGCGCCCCCAGCAGGAACGACGGGTTGTCGTCGCGCCGCTCCACGTACTGCAGGTTCAACTCCAGGTTGGGCGAGGTCCAGGTGGCGTCGGCGCCGGCCATCCACACGCTGTTGACCAGGCCGTTCGCTCCCGCTTCCTTGCCCACATAGCCAAAAGTGCCGATGCGAAGACGGTCGCCGATATCCTGGGACACACGCCCCAGGACGTTCTTGTACTTGTCAGCGTCGAATCTGCCGCCGGGATTGGCCTCGCTGTCGCCGATACCGCTGCCGTTTAGCACCTCCAGCGTCAGGTCGGGGCCCCCCTTCAGGCCGTAGGTCAGCATGATGCCGCGGTCGTAGGTCAGATCGATGGCCGAAAGGCCGGGCCTGCTCCGGTAGATGCGGTAATTCTCATAGGTCAATCTCAACTCGCCCTTGAACAGCGGGTCGGAGACCGCGAACTGGCCGACAGCCACGTCCAGGCCGCCAAACAGGTCATTGAACATGATGAAGGCGTCCTCCAGCCCCGCCACCTTGCCGCGTTCGCTGAAGAAGAAGTAGAAGTAATAGGAGACGTTGCGGAAGAGTTCGCCACCCGAAAGCAGTTTGACCAGGTAAGGAGTGGAGAGGTCGAGGCTTTCTCCCTTGCCGCTGTTGAACGAGGCGTAACCCTCGATGCGGATGGCGACGGGCAGGTCACGGATCAGCGAAAGCAGGCTGTCGCCGGTGTCGGCGGTGTAGCGCGGCGCCGCCTTGTCCTTGAGGACGAAGCCGGCCCCGGCGAAATCCTCTCCGTAAGGCTTCAGCCTGGGGAAAGGGCTGTGGCAGGTTTTGCAAGACATCTGGTATTTGCGGGCAAAGGCCGGCATGGCTTCCAGCATCGTGGCCATGCCCAACCCGGCGGTCAGCAATATGAAAACGGCGACTGTCTTTTTCATGGCGCTCTCCTCAATCGACAACCTCGACGGTGGTCGAATGCTCATTGACCTTGATAATCTCCGCTTCATCGGCCGGCACGCCGAGGAAATCGGCGACTGGCTTGACCAGCTTCTGGTAGTTCAACATCGCAGTGACCTTCAGCGGACCGATGGCGATGTCCTGCGGCAAAGTGAACGAGCAGGTCTCCAACTTGGTCTCGCGCGGCCCGATGCGGTAGTCGACCCCCAGGGACTTCGTGTTCCATTGCTGGATGGTCATGCGCCCCTGGGGATCGAAATAGGGCATGCGGAAGATACGGTCGCCGATGGGGATACCGTCCCGCAGCACCCCCTTGAAATCGGGATCGTTCAGGGCAATGCCCATGTCCTGGTAGGCCAGCACGTCGCTGCCGATGGTGTATTCCTCGCCGGCAAAGCCCTTGCGGTCCACCGGCAGATGATAGACCCGGCCCGCGGCGTCGACGGCTTGTACGTGCATCCAGACGATGCGGTCCTCGACCGAGCCGCTGGGAAACTTGTGGCCGGTCTTCTGGTTGAACAGGGCCACGGTGAACTTCACCTTGTCGCCGGGCTCGGCCTCGCGGATGTCGGGATGGATGCGCAGCTCGACCGTACCCTGCACCTTGCCCGGGTCATGAGCGCCATGGAAAAGGTGCTGGCGTATGTCGGGGTACTTGTTGCCCATGGCCGCGGAATAGCCCTCGGCAGTTGTCATATGGCAATCATGGCAGCGCACCCCTTCCCTGGCGTAGGGTCCGGCTTTCCATTCCAAGTGGGTGGACTTGACCCAGATACCGTACGGACTCTTTTCATTGTGGCAGACGCCACAAAACTCGGCCTGGCCCAGAAAAGTCGATTTGATCAGGTTGTGCTCGGGAGAGTTCTTTCCCTCGCGCGGGCCGTACTTGTTCTTCCCTGGCTCGGAGATGAAGTTGAAGTTGAAGGGAGTATCGCCGGAAAAGCCGGTCACGGTATGGCAGACATCGCAGGAGACCGATTCGTTGGCCCGGCTGTTCTTTTCGGGGCGCAGCGGCGGCACGTCGCCGGCCATGAAGGCGATCGGCGTGTGGCAGCCGTTGCAGCCCGCCTTGACGCCGGCCACCACGCTGTCCTTTTCGGCATGAGGCACCGCCAGCTTGAAGTACTCGATCTCGTCCCAATGGTGGGTGTACGCCTGGGACATCATGGCCTGTTTCCATTGCTGGTAAATGTCGCCGTGACAGGAAGTGCCGCAGAACTGCGGCGTCTGGAAGTCGGAGTACTTTCGGCTCCCCAGCGCGTCGTCGCCGCTCTTGACCAGCGTTTGGGCGGCCAGGCCGGCCAGCAGGACACACATCGCCGCCCCAATGGCGTAGACGGTTTTCTGTTTCATGGTCGCTCCCACAGAGAGGAAACCCCTGTTATCGAGAGAAAAACCCCTTGATTCATGGCCCGATCGTACCCGGGTGAAAACACGATTTCAAGAGATCCGATGGAAAATCCGGTGAAAAAACAGACAAGGCGGAGGCCTCTACACGCATGCCAGCGAACTGCCAATGTTTGAATCGGGACGAGTTGCTACCGGGAGGCTCTGTTACCCTCTTCCCGCATTGAAGCCGAAAATTTCCAAATTTGCAAGGTCCGTCCCCGAAGCCCTCCAAAGTCCGTCCCCGAGTCCTCACTTGGCAGTCCCGCCGATCAGGTCCCGCCCCTCGACAAAGGCGGGCCTGGGCACCCCCAGGGCGCGGTAGACAGTGGGGGCGATGTCGATCAGGGCCGGATCCTGGAACGCGATCTTCCGGTTGGCCAGCAGAATCCCGGGCACCTGGGCCCGGGTGAAGGCGTGGTCACCGCTCCACATGCGCACGTTGTCGGAAAAGAGCTCGTCGCCCACGGCGTTGACCGCCGATTCCCAGGAGACCCGGTAGCCCATGGTGTAGCCCACTACCACGTCGGGGGCGTTGGGCACGTAGGGCCCGCGGTAGGCGTGCTCGCGGGGGAAGGCCGCCTTCACCGGGGCGATGCCGGAAGCGGGATCGGTGACCTTGAGGATCTTTTCGGCGATCTCGCGGGCCAGGGCTTCGGCCTCGGCTCCGGGGGCCACGATCCCCTGGCTTTCCCGCCCGCGAACGTTCAGGAAGATGCCGTTGAGCCCCTGGCCGTAGGCCCGGGACTTGGACCAGTCGACCCCCTCGTACCACTTCTCGCTCAGGGTGTGCCCTTCGGCCAGCACCAGGTACCCCTCCTGCTTCAGCCAGGAGTTGAGGTGGAAGCTGCGGTCGAAGGGGCCGAAGCCGTGGTCGGAGACGATCAGCAGCAGGTCGCCCTGCTTGAGTTTGGGTTTCAGTCGCCCCAGCAGGTCGTCCATCTGGCCGTAGCAGCGCAGGATCGCCTCGCGCACCGCGGGGTCGCCCTCGGCGGGCTTGGGTGAAGGGGAGCGGGAACCCGGCAGGTACTTCCAGAACATGTGCTGGATGCGGTCGGTGGCCTCGAACACCTGAACGAGCAGCCCGCTGCGCATCTTGGCGAGCTGGTCGAAGAACACCCGTTCGCGCTCGACCTGGGCGACGTTCACCTGGTCGAGGAAGGTCCGCTCGGAGAGCACCCGCTCGTTGACCGCCCAGGTATCTTCGGCCATGCCCAGGGTGGCGAACGGGCCGAGCAGCTTGCCCAGGTAGACCGAGAAGATACGCGGGTGGGATACCGGCATGGCCGGGCTCTCCGGGTCCAGGTTCAGCGGGGAGAGGTAGAGGCTCAGGGGCGATGCGGCTTGCAGCGACCACTGGGCGATACCGCGGATCGAAGCCAGCCCGGCCCGGAACTTCAGGGGCATCCAGGGGGAGAGGCCCCCTTCGGTCAGCTCCAGCGTTTCCTTGCCCACCGTCACCCGGGCCGTTTTTTGCCCCGGATCGACCGCCAGCGTGAACGGCAGCAGCAGGGGGCGGTGGTCCTGGCGGAACGGGTGGGGCGGGCCCTGGATGACGCCCCGGTAGGTGTTTTCCCCGGTCCTTTCCAGCCTGGCAAACACCCCGTCGGCGACCTTGGTGCCCGCCTCGAGTCGATCCGAGAAAAACGAAAAACTCCCCTGGGAGCCTCGCAAATCGGGGGTGCCGAGCCCCGCCAGCATCACCCCGTGAAACTTCTCGGGGGGGAAGGTGAAGGGGACCCGCAGCACCGCGGCGGGGATCCCCCGCTCCGAGACCACCTTCCAGAAACTCTGGCTCTTGCGCAGCAGTTCGATGCGGGACGCCTTGAGCGGGAACTCCCAGGGGCCGATTGGCAGCACCCGCCGGGCCGGCAGGATGTCGGAGCCGGCGAGCTTGGGCATGTAGGTCGCCCGGTCGGTGGTCAGGAAGTCGAATATGTTGTGCTTGCCCGGGTTGACGCCGGTGGCGAAGGTCGACCAGGCTACCGGCGAGATCGGCGGCTCGGTGGACAGCAGGGGCGAAAAGACCCCCTCTTTCTCCAGCGCCTCGAAGTTCGGAAAGGAGTGCCCCTCCTGCTGGAAGCGGCGAAAGAGCGCGTAGTCCATGCCGTCGAACCCGACCACGATCACCCGTTTGTTGCGGGCGTGCCGGGTGGTCTTGCGGCGGCGAAGCCAGCGGAAAAAGGCCCGCAGGGGGAAGGTCAGGAAGTTGAAGATGGCCAGGAAGAAGGCGGCGAAGATGAAGAAGAACGAGCCGGCGAAGGCGAATCCGGCGCCGGGTCCGACGTAAGCCGCCAGCGGCGCGGCCAGCAGCAGCAAGACGGCGAGCATTTGGGTCTTTTTGGGCATGGCTGATTTTAACATCGATTGCCTCCGATCCGAAGAGCTCGGGTAGCTTTCGGATCGGCTAGGCAATCGACGGATTCGAGCCCCCTCCGATCCGAAGAGATCGGATAGCTTTCGGATCGGTCAGGCAATCGACGGATTCGAGCCCCCTCCGATCCGAAGAGCTCGGGTAGCTTTCGGATCGGTCAGGCAAAGGAAAGAAACGGGAGACCGGGTAAAACACCTTGCCAGCCCCCCGGGCCGGGGTGTAAGATACCCGATGCGCCACCAACAACCTCTCCGGGGGCGGAGATGATCGCCCTCCTCGTGCTCGCTTCGGCGACGGTATTCGGCACCGCCTACCTCCTCTACGGCCGCTTCCTGGCCCGCCGACTGCGTCTGGACAACGCCAATCCGACTCCCGCCGTCACCATCGACGACGGCCAGGACTACGTCGCCGCTCCGGCCGGTCTGCTGCTGGGCCAGCACTTTTCGGCCATCGCCGCCGCCGGCCCGATCGTCGGCCCGGTGCTGGCCGGCATCTGGTTCGGCTGGCTGCCGACCCTGCTGTGGATCGTCCTGGGCGCCATCTTCATCGGCGGAGTCCACGACTTCTCCAGCCTGGTGGCCTCGGTACGCCACGGCGGGGCATCGATCGGCGAGATCGTCCGCCGTCATCTCTCCCCGACCGCCCACAAGCTCTTTCTGGTCTTCGTCTGGCTCTGCCTGATCTACGTGATCGCCGCTTTCACCGACATCACCGCCCACACCTTCCGGGCCGTCGGCACAGCGGGGCAGCACTTTGGCGCCGGAGTCGCCGGTTCCTCGCTGTTGTACATCCTGGCAGCCATGGTGATGGGCGTACTGCTGACCCGATTCCATTGGCGGCCGGGCCGCGCGACCCTGCTGTTCCTGCCGTTGGTGCTGGGGATCATCTGGATCGGCCCCCACCTGCCCGCTTCCTGGCTGAACCTCCTCGCCGCCGTGCCGGTGAAGGGCTGGGACGCGATCCTGCTCGGCTACTGCGCCCTGGCCTCGATCATCCCGGTGTGGCTGCTGCTGCAGCCTCGCGGGTCTCTCGGGGGCTGGGTGCTCTACCTGGTGATCGGCACCGGACTTCTCGGCGCCCTGTTCGGCGGGGGCAAGATCCTCTACCCGGCGGTGCACCTCGAGGGCTGGAGCAGCCTGCTCAACGGCAAGCCCCTGTTGCCGATCCTGTTCATCACCGTGGCCTGCGGAGCCTGTTCGGGTTTCCACGGTGTGGTCGCCGCCGGCACCACCTCCAAACAGCTGGCCCGGGAACGGGACGCCCGCCCGGTCGGCTACGGGGCCATGTTGCTGGAAGGATTGGTCGCAGTGCTGGCCCTGGCCACGGTGATGACGCTGGCCCCCGGCGATCCGGCCCTGAAGGAGGATCCCAACCTGGTCTATGCCCGCGGCATCGCACGCTACCTGGGCATGGTCGGCCTCGACCCGGCCCTGGCCCTCTCGTTCGCCCTGTTGGCCTTTTCCACCTTCGTCTACGACACCCTGGACGTCTGCACCCGGCTGGGACGATACGTCATGCAGGAATTGACCGGCTGGCAGGGACGAGCCGGCGCCTGGGCGGCGACCGGGGCGACCCTGGCCCTGCCCCTGGTGTTCCTGCTCACCACCCAAGAAAAGGGTTACCTGGTGGCCTGGCCCATCTTCGGCTCCAGCAACCAGCTCCTCGCCGCCCTGACCCTGCTGGCCCTGGCGGTCTGGCTGAAGCGCGATGGCCGGCCGATCGGCTTCGTACTGGTCCCCCTGGCCATGATGCTGGTGATGAGCCTGTGGTCGATGGTTCTGCTGATCAAGCCCTTCCTGGCCGGCCACCGCAGCCCCGATGTCCTGCTGGCCGGGGCCTTCGGGGCGATCCTGCTGGGGCTGAGCCTCTTCCTGCTGTTCGAGGCGGGCCAGGCGTTGCGAAAAAAAACGGCCTGAGGCCCGCCCCCGTCCCTACTGCGTGACGAAGAAGAGCGCCTTGGCCCTGTTACCCCGCTCGGCCATCTTGATCCGCCGGCTGTCGAGAAAGACCACGTCCTGGCGGGTCGGCGCCTTGCCGGGTTCGACGCTCTCGATGGTGAGGGTGTTGCCCGTCGAAGTGATGACCTGAAACGGAATGGGGCCGATCTTTTCACCCAGGATCGTCATGGTGATGCCGTCGAGGGTCACGGTCATGGTCATCCCTTTCAGCATCGCCAGGGCTTTCTGGGCGAACTCCGGACTCGCCTTGGCCTGCTGCTGGAACGCGGCATCCTTTTCATAGGTCGCGGTATCGCCCTGCCACTTGCCCATGAAAGCGAAGGTCAGGTTGCCTGCAACCGCCGCCGCGCTCTTCTCCGGGGGGGTGGACCTGACCGGGGAGGGAGCGGAGACCGGGGAAGCCCCGGTACCGCCGAGCTCGATCCGGTAGAAGCTGCCGTCCTGCTCCAGGGTGAACAGGCTGCCGGAACAGGGCACCATGAAACGGGTGGCCGCGAAATCGGGCTTGCCCAGCTGCTTCCAGACCCCACTGGCGGGATCGGTCAGGTAAAGGGCCCCGCTGCGTTCGATGGTCAGGATCCCCCCTTCGCTGCCGCAGGCGGCGATGGTGCCGGCCCAGGCGCCCGCTTTACCCACCCGCCCCCACGAACCGTTGCCGGCATCGATCGCGTACAGGCTGCCGTCTTTTTCGATGGTGAAGAGCCTTCCCCCGGCGGCCAGCAGGAACCGGGTGGCGGCGAAATCGGGCTTGCCCAGCTGTTTCCAGACCCCGCTGGCGGGATCGGTCACATAGAGTGCCCCACTGCCTTCGATCGTGTAGAGCTTGCCGTTCAGTCCGGCGGCGGCGATGGTGCCGAAGCGCTCTGCCGCGGCGTTGTCGAACGGGAACACCCCCGCCTGCGCAGGCAGCAGCATGGCCAGGCTCACCAGTAGCAAAGAGAAAATCCCGACAGTTCGTCGCATGAGAAACCTCCTGGATTGATGGGAACGGAACGACCACCGCCCGGACGGGATGAGCCGGCACGGGAATCGCCGGGCAAGAACCGAAAGGGGCAGATGTTCCATGAATCCCCCTTACCCGAAGGTCAAAAAAAAGTCAATCGGGGACGACTGGCGTCCCCCCATTTTTTGGCCCATCATGAGGCATATTCCAGTTCAAGTTGGGATGAGCCGAGCTTGGGTATGAATGGGAGGGGGAGCATCGGGGTCAGGTCTCCAGAATCCAGAAATCATGTGGGAGAAATCAAGAAATCAAGAACCGTCCCTAGACACGATCCCCCCTCTTGACCCTGGACCCGGTTTGGGCTTACTGTCTCCAAGTGCCATCGCCAGGTGGGGGTCTTGCCCGACACCTGGCAGAAAAGGAGGAGCGATCCGATGCGAGGTAAAACCAGGCAAGCAGTAAATCGGGTTTCGTCTGTCGGTTGCCGGATGCGAAGAGGGCTGGGCTTCGTCGTCTGCTTGCTGATCTCTCTTGGCACCGGCCCGCTCCTGGACCTGGGGCGCTCCACCGGGCTGATCCCCCAGGACGCAAAGAAAAGCGGAACCTGGCAAGTCCTTGACGAATTCAGAGGGATGACTGGATGCAAGAAAGCATCAGAAGACCTGCCTCAAGAAGTCACTTTCACGTTAGAAGTGGTCGATAACATGACCGGGACAGGAAAGACCATGACCAAGCAGGGATACGCCAACACCCGGCTATATGTCACCACCGCAGAGACAGAGATACCAGAAGTGGTGGCTGGCTACATCTCGGTGCAGGACCTAAGCACAGGAAAAGTGCTTGCGGCCAGCAACTCAGGATCAGTCAATTTCCCGACCAGCGATAGCACCCAGTACAGAGTCCTAAGATTCCACGACGGACCAGGATTAAAAGATCTATACGACGCAGCAGAAAGCATGCACATGAGACTATACACCATAAGAAACTCCGCATGGGGAAGAAAAGACGGAAGCGGAGTAACAGGAGATGAAAGCGTCTGGTCTAACGTATTTTTGCAAGTTAATAATGCGTTGCAAACTCCATTCTCGCTAGGAAGTGTAAGAACAGGAGGAGCAGATGACTTCTATGGATTCGACACAAGAGGAGGGGATGGAGGGCAAGTGCTCCAAGAAAGAAGAATATATGTGGCCCCAAGGTTAGAAAGAGCAGATCAAATTAGAGTAGGATTGGAAGAGTTAACTGAGTATTTGTTCATGTTCAACAACATAAACGGTAAG
>CAZTNO010000014.1:0-22177 GCA_964614865.1 uncultured Clostridia bacterium | reverse complement strand
CATGACGGGGGGGAAGGGGACGGGATCAAAGCTCGTTTATGTCTCCTCGTTTTTCGCCGAGGGGGGGGGGGGTCGGCCATTATTGCCAGGCGATACCAGGCTTGGGGTGATACTGCCCCCTTAGTTCCCGCTTGTCCTGCCCGGAAATTGAACCGGGTGATCCGTGCCGGCTTCGCTTTTGCGCACCCAAGTTCCGCCTCTAGATATCCCGATGCCGAGACCCGTCTTCAATCAGTCGGGATAGGCCGGGATTGACGACGGTTAGCGACTCCCAATCGCTTCGTCCTGGGGAATGGGGGCAGCGACGATCGAGTGGGTTCGGTAGCCTTTTTTCACCAACAAGGGCACGACCTTATGGAAGTTCAGCTTCCGTTGTATGAATATACGCAATGCGATTGCATTTTTTCATATTTTCATAAACATCCAGAAACGATGCCTTGATTCCCGCCGTGATGAAAGGCTCCATCCAGGTCGCAGGTAGACCTGAACAGGGTGTGGAGTGAAACCGCCATTTGAGCCCCCCCGGCAAATCCGGTATAATGGCGAAAAATCCACCGATCGAGGCGAGGCCGGGCGTATGGACTACGATTTCAACCGCATCGAACAGCACTGGCAGGAGACCTGGGAGCGCGAGGGGACCTTCCGCACCGACACCGACCCGGGCAAGCCCAAGCGGTACTGCCTGGAGATGTTCCCCTACCCCTCGGGCTCGGGGCTGCACGTCGGTCACCTGAAGAACTACGTGCCGATGGACGCCTACTGCCGGTTTCAACTGATGAAGGGCTTTCGCGTGCTGCACCCGATGGGCTGGGACGCCTTCGGCCAGCCGGCCGAGAACGAAGCCATCAAACGCGGCCGCAACCCCGGCGAGATGGTGCCCGAGTACGCCGCCACCTACCGCCGCACCCTGCAAAAGATCGGCTGCTCCTACGACTGGGAGCGGGAGATCAACTCCAGCCAGCCCGACTACTACCGCTGGACCCAGTGGTTCTTCCTGCTGCTGAACAAGCGGGGGCTCGCCTACCGCTCCACCGCCCCGATCAACTGGTGCCCCGCCTGCAAAACCGGCCTGGCCAACGAAGAGGTCAAGGAGGGGCGCTGCTGGCGCTGCGACAGCCCGGTGGAGAAGAAGCCGATGCCGCAGTGGTTTTTCCGCATCACCGCCTACGCCGACCGGCTGCTCGAGGGCCTCGACGACCTGAACTGGTCGGAGGGGATGAAAGAGATGCAGCGCAACTGGATCGGAAGGTCGGAAGGGGCCGAGGTCGATTTCGTTATCGCCGGGGCAAGCGAACCGATCCGCGTCTTCACCACCCGCCCCGACACCCTGTTCGGTGCCACCTTCCTGGTGCTGGCCCCCGAACACCCGCTGGTGCCACAGCTCACCTCCGCCGAACAGCGAGCGGCGGTGAACGCCTATATCCGCAAAGCCCAGGGCGAAACCGAGATCGAGCGGCTCAACGCCGAGCGGGTGAAGACCGGCGTGTTCACCGGCGCCACCGCCATCAACCCTGCCAGTGGCAGGCAAATCCCCGTCTGGATCGCCGACTACGTCCTGACCGGCTACGGCACCGGCGCCATCATGGCGGTGCCGGGCCACGACGCGCGCGACTTCGAGTTCGCCACCACCCACAAGCTGCCGATCGTGCGGGTGGTCAGTGCCGATGGCAGCGATTCGCCGCTGACCCGGGCCGAGGCGGGCGACGGCATCGCGGTGAATTCGGGCCGCTGGAATGGCCTGCCGACCGCCGAATTCCAGCGGCAGATCGTCAGCTGGCTGGAAGAGCAGGGCTTAGGGAAAGGGACGGTGAATTACCGCTTGCGCGATTGGCTGATCTCCCGCCAGCGCTACTGGGGCGCCCCGATCCCGATCGTCCACTGCCCGCAGTGCGGCGTCGTGCCGGTACCGGAAAGCCAACTCCCCGTATTGTTGCCCGAGGTCGAGCACTACCACCCATCGGGCACCGGCGAATCGCCGCTGGCCACCATCGAAACCTTCGTGAACACCTCTTGCCCGCAGTGCGGCGGTGCCGCAAAACGCGAAACCGACACCATGGGCGGCTACGCCTGCTCGTCGTGGTACTTTTTCCGCTTCGCCGACCCCCGCAACCCCGCTGAGTTCGCCTCGCGCCAGGCCCTCGACCAGTGGCTGCCGGTCGACCTCTACGCCGGCGGCATCGAACACGCCCGCTCCCACCTGCTCTACAGCCGGTTCTGGACCAAAGTGCTGTACGACGAGGGGCTGTGCGGTTTCCAGGAGCCTTTTCTGACCCTGCGCAACCAGGGATCCCTGCTGGCTTACACCCCCGGACGGCGCCCCCGTTCCGATGCCGAAGGGGGGAACGGAGAGGGCGGCCCGCTGATCGACTGGATCGTGCTCAAACCCGAGGAACGGGAGACCTTTCCCGAGGACCAGGTCGTCTGGCGCTGGGCCCGCATGTCCAAGTCGCGCGGCAACGTGGTCACCCCCGACGACATCGCCCTCCGCTACGGCGCCGATTCGCTCCGCGTCTACGAGATGTTCGTGGCCCCCTTCGAGGACGACGTGATGTGGACCGAAGAGGGGATCGCCGGTTCGCACCGCTTTTTGACCCGGGTATGGCGCTGGCTCCACGCCGCCCTGCCCCTCTTCCGCTCCGACTGGAAAAACCTGCCGGCGGATTCCGGCGCCACCGAGCAGGCGGTGCGGCGCAAGCTCCACCTGACCATCCGCAAGGTCGGCGACGACCTGGAGCGCTTCCAGTTCAACACCGCCATCGCCGCCCTGATGGAACTGTTCAACGAGATCTTCGGCTACGCGCCGGTGGAGCGGGAGTGCCTCCCCGCGGACACGTCGCCGCGACTGGCCAGCGAAATCGCCGTGACCTTGACCCAGCTGATCGCCCCCTTCGCCCCCCACCTGGCCGAAGAGGTCTGGCACGAGCTGGGCAACGCCGATTCGGTGAGCCAATCCCCCTGGCCCGCCTTCGATTCCGGGGCCATCGTTGCCCGCGTGCTGACGGTGATGGTCCAGATCAACGGCAAGATCCGCGACAAGATCGAGGTGGCCCCGACGGCCTCCGAGGAGGAGGTGCGCGCCGCCGCCCTGGCTTCGGAGAAGACCGCCGCCGCCTTGCTCGGCAAGACCCTGGTCAAGGCCATCTACGTTTCGGGCAAGATGCTCAGCCTGGTGATCCGATGAGCCCCCGCCGCCTGCTGCCGCTGCTGCTCCTGATCGCCCTGCTGCCCGCCTGCGGCTACCACCTGGCGGGAGTTGGCGGCGGGCTACCCCCCACCCTCAAGACCATCTCCATTCCGCCCTTCCGCAACCTGACCTCGCGCGCCCAGGTCGACGTGATCTTTGCCGCCGCCATCCGCGAAGAGATCGTCCGGCGCTCCAAACTCTCCTTGATCGAGCGCAGCGACGAAGCCGACGCCCAGCTCGAGGGCGAAGTGGTGGCCTGCGACATCCGTCCCATCTCCACCAGCGACCAGCTCGTCGGCAGCCTGTACGAGGTGCGGATCACCCTGAACCTGCGCCTGATCGATCGCCGCCAGGGGGAGATCCTGTACGACGGCCGCGGCCTCTCCTACACCGATTCGTACCCCACCGACGAAGCCTCTTTCTATTCCCAGGAGACCCAGACCCTGGAGCGCATCGCCCGCAAGGTCGCCGCCAGCGCGGTGGCGACCATGATCGAAGCCTTCTGATGGAAACCGCCTTCTTCCCCTTCTGGCAGAAGATCCGCGGCGAAAAACTGTTTCCGGCGGTCGCGGTGCTGTCGGGCTACAACGAGGTGCTCGGCGAGTGGATCCTGCGCGACGCGATCAGAAACCTGCCCAGCGAACGGACCGACTTCAACTGCCGCCGGTTCTACCTCGACGGCGACGAAGACGGGGCCAGCTGGGAATCGGTGCTGCAAGAGGCCTCGAGCGCCACGTTCTTCCTGCAGTCCCGCAAGATCCTGACCCTGGTGATCCGCGAGGAAGGCAAACTCAAGGTGAACAAAGAGGACAAGGCGCGCATCGCCGCCTACCTGGCCCGCCCCAACCCCTACACCACCCTGTTCGTCTACGTTTCGCTGGCCCTGACCCGCGACGAGTTCAAGAGCCTGGCCAAAACCCACCTGGCCACCTTCCTGAAGCTGTTTGCCGGCGAGCAATCGTGGCTGGTCAACCTCGACGCCATCGGCAAAACCGACATCCAGGGCTACGTCAAAACCTATCTGCGGGAGCGGGGAATCTCGATCACCTCGGGCGCCATGGACAAGCTGATGGAGCTCAAGGGCGACCACGCCCTGGGGGTGCTCCTCTCGCTGCCCCGCCTGGAAGCAGCCGCCTTCGGCTCCAAAAACCTCGACTCCGAGGCCATCGAATCCTCGGCCACCGGAGTCGCCGCCCACTCCATCTGGGACCTCACCGGGGCCATCGAAACGGGCGATGCCGCGGGTTACCTGCGCACGCTCCGCCAGCTCTTCATCGACGGCATCGTGCCGACCCACATCATCGGCACCCTGGTCTCCCACTACCACAAGATATATCTGGCCAAACTGCTGTTGAACCGCAAGTATCCGGTGAGCGAGATCGGCAAATTGGTACAGAAATCGGGGTTCATCCTGGACAAGTTCATCGCCCAGGTGCGGCAGGTGTCGGATGGCGAGATCGCCGCGACCCTGCGCCTCATCTACCGGCTCGACACCCTGAGCAAGACCACAGGGGGCGAGGATTCGGCCCAGGTGCTGCTGCAGACCTTCTTTTTCCAGGCCCGGTCGCTCCACCGACCTCGAACGACGCATTATTGATCGATGAATCCGCAAGCATCATCCTGGATGAGCCTAAGGCAATTCCACTGGATGTAAGCGGATCCGGCTGGGCAAAAACAGGCAAGCCCCGCGATCGGATTCATACACTGCCAATCCGTCCCTGAAGGGTACCCGGTATGGTACAATCACCGGAAAAGGGGCGTTCCATGGCCAAGAAGATCCTCCTCATCCATACCGGCGGCACCATCGGCATGGTCCGCGACGAAACCGAAGGTTACCTGCGCCCCGACCGTTTCTTCGAGAACCTGCGGGCGGTGATCCCCGAATTGACCTCGCTGGCCGAGATCGAAACCGAGATCCCCTTCGTGTTCGACAGCGCCGAGCTCAACTTCGCCCACTGGCAGAAGCTCGCCGCCATCATCCAGGCCCGTGCCGGCAACATCGACGGCGTGGTGGTCCTGCACGGCACCGACACCCTGGCCTACACCGCCTCGGCCCTCTCCTACATGCTGGCCAACCCCCCCTTGCCGGTGGTGCTGACCGGAGCCCAAAAACCGCTGGCCGACCTGCGCACCGATGCCCGCGCCAACCTGATCGACGCGGTGCAACTGGCCACCGAGCCGGGGATCCGCGAGGTCGCGGTCTTCTTCGATTCCCGGCTGATGCGCGGCAACCGGGTGACCAAGAGTCACATCACCCACTTCGACGCCTTCTCCTCGCCCAACTACCCGTTGCTAGCCCAGGTCGGCATCGATATCGAAGTCTTCGAGCAGAACCTGCTTCGCCCGGCAGGGCTCTTCCACGTATTCGACCACTTCGACCGTGCGGTGGCGGTACTCAAGTTGTTTCCCGGGATCGACTGCAGCTGGTTCCAGCCCGGCCCCGAGGTACGGGCCGTGCTGATCATCGGCTTCGGTGCCGGCACCTTGCCGCTGCAGTCGGGCGACCTGCTCGGCCGGGTGGAGCGCTGGATTTCCCAGGGAAAACTGGTGGTGCTGATGTCGGAAGCCAAGGCCGGACGGGCCGACCCCTCCCTCTACGAATCGGGTAGCCGGCTACTCGATCTGGGCGTGCTGCCGACCGCCGACATGACCTTTGAGGCGGCGATCACCAAGATCATGTTCCTGCTCGGCCAATTCACCGACCCTAGCCTGATCCGGCAAAACTTCACCCGTCCGCTGGCGGGTGAGATGAGCTCCTGACCGGCCCCTGGTCCGCAAAAGCCAGGGCCCCGCGGCTCCGGCTCTCCATTCCACCGAGTTGACCGCAGGCGGCGCGGATCTTTCCGCCCCGCGAACTGCGGGCGCGCACGAACACCTTCTGTTCGGCCAGCCATCGGCAGAAGTCGCCCACCTGCCCGGCGGTGGGGGTGACAAAGGGGGCTTTTTCATCGATTCCGCCGTTGTAGGCGATCACGTTCACCCGCACCGGCAAACCTTCCAGAAAGCGGGCCAGCTTTTGGGCGTGCTCCCGGGAATCGTTGACCCCCGCCAGCAAGACGTACTCGATCAGGAATACCCCGCCGCGGCTGAGTGGGAAAGCCATCAGAAGCTCTTTCAACTCTTCCAGCGGGGTTTGCCGGTTCACCGGCATCAGGGCGGAGCGTAGCCCGTTTTCGGCAGCGTTCAGCGACACGGCCAGGCGGATGGGGGACTCTCCCCGGGCGGCCAGGCGGCGGATCCCCTCGCCGTGCCCCGCCGTCGAGATGGTGATGTGCCTGGGGCCGAACGCCAGCCCGTGCGGGTCGCCCATTACCCGCAGGGCCCCCATCAGCGCATCGAAGTTGTCGAGGGGTTCGCCCATGCCCATGAAGACCAGGTTGTCCACCGCCTGCCCTAGCTCGAAGCGCGCCGCCACCACCTGCCCGACGATCTCGGCAACGTCGAGGTTGCGCACGAACCCCATGGCCCCGGTGGCGCAGAAGCGGCACCCCATGCGGCAGCCTACCTGCGAGGAGACACAGAGGGTGGTGCGCCCCTGAGCCGGGATGATCACGCTCTCGATGGCCAGGCCGTCCTCCAGGGTGATCACGAATTTCAGCACCCCCTCCTGCTGCGTTTGCAGGGTGACCCGACCGCGAGGGAGGCGCACCACCCGCGCCAGGTCTTCGGCAAGCGCCGGCGAACGGGCAAACTCGGGGGCCTCGAACGGGCGGAGCGACCCTTTGCGAAAAACCTCCCGGGTGAGGGCCGCGGCATGGTACATCCCCTTGCCGTAGCGACAGCCGAGTTCGGCTGCCAGGTCGGTTGCGGTCAAGCAGAGAAGGTCGAGGGGAGGCCCGGGTGCCGCCGCAGCCGTCATGGTCAGCCGGGCAATCCCGCGATCCGCCGGCGGGCGATGTCGATGTAATCCGCCGACACGTCGATGCCGACGAACCGCCGGCCCTGATCCAGCGCCGCGATGCCGGTGGAGCCGCTGCCGCAAAAGGGATCCAGCACCAGGCCGGAGGGGGGGACGAACAAGCGGATCAGGTAGGCCATCAGGTCGATCGGCTTGGGCGTCGGATGGTGGTTGAATTCGCCCCGCTCCCGGCGGGTCACCCGGGGGGCGTAGAAGAACTTCTGGTACTCGCCCAGATGGTCGCCGACGACGTTACTGGGATAGCGCCCCCGGGGATCGGCGTCGACGGTGCCGAATTCCCGTTTCGAGCCGGTGGTTCGCCCCGAGCGCCCGAAGGTCCGGCGGCGATGTCCGTCGGCCACCCAGCCTTTGGGCGGCTCCTTGTCCCAGGGGATGCGGGTGGTCTCGCAGTCGACACGCCCGACCCCCCAGCGGGCCAGGTTGTCCCGCAGGGTGCCGGTGAAAGGCTTCTGCGCCACGGCGATCGGTTCGTGGGCGGGCTTGAGCCGGTTTTTCGCCGGCATCTTGGTGGCGGTCAACCACATGATCTGGTCCTGAATGGTGAAGCCGGCCTCCTCGATGCTCCCGGCCAGCCGGTGGTAGAGTTGCGGCGAGCAGAAACTCAGGCAGAAAGCCCCCGGCTTGAGCACCCGCAACACCTCTTCCCACACCGGGGTCTGTGGCACCTGGCGATCCCATTCGTCGATGCCCATGCCGTAGGGGGGGTCGGTCACGCACCCGTCAAAGGAATGCTCCGGAAACGAGGCCAGCAACTCGCGGCAATCGCCCACCCTCAACTCCCAGGGCAGACTCTTCTTTCCCGGGGCCGAAATCAACGGGTTTTCCGGCAAGGGCCTACTTGGCGGCGGCCAGGATCTCCTGGATGTCGGGCACTTCCTTGATCGGGTATACCTTGGCAAAAACGATCTTGCCCGTCAGGTCGATCACGTAGACCGCCCGCTCGGAAAATCCCTCGGGACGCTGGATGCCGTACAGCGACGCCACCCCGGCATGAGGGGCGAAGTCGGCCAGCAGCGACGTTTCGGTGATGCCCAGGCTGTCGGCCCAAGCCTTCTTGGCAAAGGGGCTGTCGATCGACAAACCCAGGGGGACGGTGTTCAGGGCGGCGAACTTGGCCCGGTTGCGCTCCAGATCGGTCATCTGGGTGGCGCAAACCGGAGTGAAGGCCAGCGGGTGGAACGACAGGACCACCTTCTGCTTGCCAAGGTAATCGGAGAGTTTGACCTCACGCTGATTCTGATCCTTCAAGGTGAAATCGGGGGCGGTATCGCCTACGTTCAAAGCCATGGTACCTCCTGGGGGCCCGGCAGGAAACGGGCCAGCGAAAACTCAAGCATAGAACAATCCGGACGTTTTGTCATGCACTAAAAAACGACGGGGGGGCCGGGCCTACTTCCTGGGGTAGGCGGGCTTGGGGGCGAAGGGGGTGGCGTCTTCGGCGATCTTCTGCCGGGCCACTTCGAGCGCCTTGTCGAGTTGCCGGTCCCGTCCCGCCAGCACCGAGGCGGGATCGTTCTCCACCACGATGTCGGGATCGCCGCCGTGATTCTCCACCCACCACTTCCCCTCCCGGCCGTAGAAGGCGTTGTTGGATTGGTGTACGACGCCGCCGTCAATGGTCTGCTGGGCATTGATGATCCCGACCAGGCCGCCCCACGAGGGGACGCCGATGATGGTGCCGAGCTTGCGCGCCCGGAAGTGCTCCAGGAAGGCCTCGCCGTCGGAACCGTTGTTCTCGTCGGTCAAAACCACGTAACGGCCGTTGCCGGCACTGTTCGGGTAGCGGAAAGGCGACATCTCCTTGAGGTTGTTGAAACCCACCAGCTGTCGCTCGAGCTTGTCGATCAGGAAGTACTCGGTCCAGCCGCCACCGTTGCCGCGCACGTCGATGATCAGCCCCTGCTTGTAGCGGAAAGCCCGCCAGAACTTGTCGAACTGGGCCACGTTGGCCGAACTCATGGCGGTGATGTGCAGGTACCCGACCTGGCCATCGCTCTCTTTGAGGGTGCGGTCGATGTTTTCCCCCAGCCAGCGGTTGTAGCGCAGGGTGTAGTCGCTGCGTAGCGGAGTGACCAGGTAGGTTTTGGCCTGGGCCAGGTCGGGCCGGCGGGCGATGGTCAGCTCGAGCGGTTGACCAGGGGCCACCTGCAGCAGGCGGAAGGGGTTTTCGGGCGTTTTCAGCGGCTTGCCGTCGATTGCCAGCAGAAAGTCCCCTTCGCGGATGTCCCAGTCGGGACGAACCAGCGGCCCCGCGTCGTCGGGATCGTACTCGGTCGGGCCGTAGATCTTTTCCAACCGGTAATACCCGCTGTCATCGGCGATCAGATCGGCGCCGAGCGCAGCGGTGAAGCGGGGGCGGTCGGGCATCTTGACCGGCCCCAGGTCGCCGCCGAACACGTAGGTGTGGGAGGCACAAAGCTCGCCCACCATCTGCGACAGCAGCCAGTTGAGCTGAGCGCGCGAAGTCAGCGAGGGGATGAATTGCCGGTAGAGTTCGCCGGTCTTCTGCCAGTCCCGCCCATGCATGCCCGGATCGTAGAAGAAGTCGCGATACCAGCGCCAGGTGTCGTTGAAGATCTGCGTCCACTCTTCGACCGGACTGACCAGGGAGCGCATGCCGTCGGTGACAAGAGGCGCTTCGGGCAACTTGCCCGTGCGGGCCAGGTCTTTCAACGGGGCCAGGAAGAAACGCAGGCCGCAACGCACCAGGGCCGATTCCCCGTCGACCGCGATCCGCCAGTCGGAGATCTTGCCGGCAACCACGGTCTCCTTCTCCCCCTCCAGGTCGTAGAGGTGCAGGGTCCACTTCGCCTCCCCTCCCGGCCGAAACACCTCTTCGTACTCTTCTTCGCCGATCCCCTCCACTTCGGCCCAGGAGACGACGCTTTTGCCGGCTTTCAAGAAGAAGCGGTTGCCCGCCTTGACCGGCAAGGCCATCGTGCGCCGTTCGATTCCGGCAAGGTCGATGCGGAAAGGGCCCTTTTGGGCTTCCGGGGCGGGTTTCGGTTTGAGAAAGGGCGGTGGCTGCCCCCCTTTCAGCGAGACCACCATCACCCGCACCGGCTCGGGGATGACGTGATTGTCCTCGAACAAATCCATGCGGGCGGTGAAGTTGCGGTAGGAGAGAAAGTAGAGATAATCGCCCCCGGCATCGAAGGCGGGATTCAGCGAATCGTAGAAATCGGAGGTGATGGCGGTCGACTTGCCCGAATCGAGGCTGTAGAGGAAGATGCGGTTGTTGCGGTTCTCCTGCACGAACGAATAGGCCACCCAGCGGCTGTCGGGCGACCAGGTGTAGTCGCTCATCTCCCAGACGAACTGGTCGTTCTTCAGGCGGTTGGAGTGGTCGATGCGGGTGAGCTTTTGCGAGGCGAGTTCCACCATGTAGATGGAAAAGTCTTTGCTCCCAAAAAGGATGCGGCTGCCGTCGGGCGACCAGGCGAGGTGGTAGGGGGTGGTCGCCAGGCCGCTCACCACCCGGGTCCAGGGGGCGCCTGGGGCCGCCGGGCAGACGAAGAGCTCGTACTCGCCGGAACGGTCGGAGAAGAAGGCCACCCTCTTGCCGTCGGGCGAGAGTTGGGGAAAGCGTTCACGCGAGGCCGGGGTGGCGGTCAGGTTCACCGTCCGCTCTCCCTCGCCGGCGGGCAACAGGAAGATGTCGCCGCGTGCCTCGACCACCGCCGCCTTGCCGCCCGCTACCGGGGCGAACGACTGGATCCATTCGCGGGGGTTCACCCACCGCTCGCGCATCGCCCAGCGGTCGCTGGGGATCTCCACCGGCACCGCCTCGATTTTTGCGCCAAGCCGATCCCAGGTCGAGATCGTTCCCCCCTGGATGAAGACCACCCGGCGGCCGTCACACTCCGGGGTCTGCACGTCGAAGTCGGTGAAGTGGCTAAGCGGCTCGCTTTGCCTCGAGGCCAGGTCGAATCGGAAGAGGTTGGCAATCCCCCCCGGACTGCGGTCGGAGACGTAGACCAGGTCGCTGCCCAGCCACATGGGGTAGGTGCTCTTGCCATCGTAGTCAGCCGTCAGTACCTCGTATTTGCCGCTGGCCAGGTCGAGTTGCCACAGCTTTTGCTGCTGCCCGCCCTTGTAGCGCTTCCAGTAGTACTCTTCCCGCCCCTGCGGCACGTAGACCAGTTTCCGGTTGTCGGGGGAATAACTGCCCAGCACCGCAGCCGGAGGCGGGAGGGGCTGGGGGTTTTCACCCGCTGGCGAAACCGAGAAGAGTTGGGTGACCGCCCGGTAGGTGACACGACGCGCGGTGCGAAAGATCACCCGCCCGCCGTCGCGGCTCCAACCGATCGACTGTGCCCCCCAGGGCTCCCAGGTCAACCGCTTGGGCTCGCCCCCGGCGACCGGGATGAGGTACACCTGATCCTGGCCGTCGTAGCCGGCGGTGAAGGCGATCCACTGCCCGTCGGGCGAGAGCTTGGCCGCGAACTCGTTGCCGGGGAAACTGGTCAGCCGGATCGCGGTGCCGCCGGTCCTGGCCACTTTCCAGAGGTCGCCCTCCCAGGTGAAGACGATGGTTTCCCCCTGGATGGTCGGATAACTCATGAAGCGGGCCGAACCGGCGCAGAGACCCAGCGCCAGGGCAAAGAGCAAGCTGAACCAGACAACTTTTACCATGTGAGTCACGGGTCCTCCATTGGAGCCGGGGGGGGGTGAAAAGACCCCGTTTCCGGCCAGGTGAAGTTTTGATACGGAAAACAGGGACGCAAAGGTTTCCCCCCCGGGCGCGGGCGTAAAGGAAACACCCGTTCCGACTCAAACAACCTCCCCAGCTCTTGTTCGCCAAGATCCGGTCACTTCGCACGTAATTGACCACGCAAGCCGATTCTACTCCCCCCGGCTTACCGCCACCCCCCTCATGGGAGGGGGGTTAGGGGGGAGTTATCTTTGGCTCCTCAGATCAGATCTGTTGTCAAGAATACCCAAGAAACGCATCACTGATAATGGTTACAAGGAAAAGAACGATCTGTTTTGGACAAATGCGTCCGATTTCAAAAAGCACCCGGCCCGTTCACTTCCAATCTTCCCATACAAGGTCGGGGATACGTGAGAATTCGCCAGTGTTGTTGGTCACCAGCGTCAATTTTTTTCGGAGTGCTTGGGCGGCGATCATCATGTCGTAAGGCCCGATCGGAATACCTCTTTGCTGTAGATGAGCGTCGATTCGTCCTGAAGGGCACCTCGGCCTCTGCCGGACCTTTCGCTGGGCTCGCGGGCGGATCAACGGTCTATTTCGGCCTCGGCTTTCTGTTTTTGCGGGGGGCAACCCCAGAATCTTGCTCGCGAAGCCATTGGATGGCGTTTGGGTACGTTTGCCAGGCAGAAAGGATTTCAAATGCACACAATCGGGCTTCGGACTCATCACCGATCCTGAAACGGCCCGGCAGAGCTTCGGGATCGAATTCGACCTTGCCCAGCAGATAGGAGATCACGTGGGGGTTTCGGTCGCGGGCCTCTTCCAGTGCTTTTTTTGCGAGGGTGGTATCGCCGCTCAAATAAAGTGCCAGCACTTTGCAGTACATGGGGATGGTGAGAGATTCCGAATACTTGGCCAGCAGGCCTAGGGCCTTCTCCAAAAAACCGTTTTTCAGATAGGTGGGGAGCAGCGTGTCGCGCATGCCCTGATTGTCGCTGGGGTTCAGGTCGAGCATTTTTTCCATCACCTCGATGGCCTCGATCTGGCTGAAATGCCGAAGGTTCAAGCTGACAATTTGATGGAGGAGTCTCATGTAAGGACGGGTGAAAGGATCTCCCCAGAAATGGCCTCGGGTTTCGTCAATGAATTTGGCGCCCATCCGCTGTTCGGCATCGGCAGCGAGTTGGCGAAGGTCGGCAAGGACTCCTTCCAGGCTGCGATTCTTGATGCTCGTCTCCATGACCAGAGCATCCAGACACTGCGGATCGTGATACAAGGCCGCCTGGACCATTGTGATTATTTCTTCGGCGCTCTCGGCAGCGAGGGCTGCGAAGGCATACACCTGGGCCCGGTCCTCGGGGCTGGAGGGGCCCTCTTCCATCACCTCCGCCAGCGGACGGTTGACGATCTTTTCAGCCAAATAGGCATTGGCAGCCTCAATGGAATCGAACGATTCCCGCTCGCTCGCCCGCGCGATCTGCCGGTTGAACATTTCGGATACAAACTCGACTGGAACCTCCGGCAACGGAATACCAAGGTAGTCGATGTGACTCTTTGGAGATTTTCGCTGGAAATGCGTTGCCCATTTTTTCTTCTTCATGGATCGAATTCCCCCACTACTTGAAAGGAAAGATTTTCGCAGGAAAAATCATTGGTAAACCCGGTGGTTTTTGACCAGGCGGCGCAGGTAGAGCAGTTCGCACGAATTGTCGCCGGTGTCGAGCCGACTGGTGCTGCTGCTCCAGTAAAACGTGCCCCGCTCGGCACGACCGGTCACCTGGATCAGATCCCCCTCCAGGATCACCCGATCCCCCTTGCCTACCCGGGCCAAGGCGTTGCGCAGGTTGCGGGTGGCCGGCACCACGTGGGTGTTGGCCGAGTGGCTGGAGATGTACTCGGGTGAAAACGGGGTCCCCGCCTGGTAGCGGTAGCGGTACCAGCGGTTGCTCTGCGAGTAGGAGACGAAACGGTCGGCGGCGGCGGTGGCCAGGTCGCCCCAGGCCAGGGCCAGGTCGCAGGGGGCGAACTTGCCCTGCCAGCCCCGCGAGTAGCGCTCGACGCTCTTGACCTCGGCGGCCACCCGGTAGCGGGCCAGGGGCACGATCTCCAGGGCGACCCCGCTTACGTGGGTGACGATCCGGGCGGCCCTGCCCTGCTCCGGGGAATAGTTTTCCTGGAGCGGGGGCTCCGCAGGGTCAATCGCTCCCGCATGGGTACCGCTGGCCCTCGGGCTGGGGCCCCGACAACTGGTACAGGCAAACAGCACCAGCGCCAGCGCCACGGTGCGCCGGGCCAGCGACGTCATTCACCGCGCTCCCGCCTCAGGCCCGCAGCGAGCCATTGGCGCAGATCCAGGGGCAACGGGGAAGAGGCCTCGATCCGTACCGGCAGGCAGGGGTGGACAAACGAGATCGCCGCGGCATGCAGGGCCAGCCGCGGGGGGTCGCCGGCAACCTGGCGGCCGTACAGGGGGTCGCCCAGTACGGAATGGCCATAGGCGGTCAGGTGCACCCGCAACTGGTGGGTGCGACCGGTACTCGGCATCAGCCGGAGCAGCGAGAAGGAGGGACGCTCGATCAGGGTGGTGAACAGGGTCAGGGCATCGCGTGAATCCTGGCCACGATTGCCGCGCCGGTCGGCTTCGAACCTGCCGGGATAGCGGCGGGAGCGGGCGATCGGGTAATCGATGGTGCCGTTGCGGAAGGTCACCCGGCCGCGGACCAGCGCCAGATAGGTCTTTTCCACCTCGCGTCGTTTGAACAGCTTCTGCATTCGGCGCAAGGCGGTTTCGGTCTTGGCCAGCACCAACACCCCCGAGGTGTCCTTGTCGAGGCGGTGGACGATCCCCGGCCTCTCCTGATCGACGAAATCGGCGAGCTGGGGACATTGGCGGCGAAAGAGGTCGAGGACGGTCACCCCCTTCTCGCCGGGAGCGGGGTGGACCGACATGCCTTGGGACTTCTCGATGATCAGCAGGTGTTCGTCCTCGAACAGCCGGGTCAGGGGCGGAAACCCCGTCATGTCGAGCCCGGGGGTTTCGGGACGGTTCACGATCACCTGATCGCCCGGCTCCAGCCGGCGCCCCTTCTTGGTCTCCACCTTGCCGGCGACCTGGACCTGGCCGGCCGAGATCAAGCGGGCCGACTCGGTGCGGGTGAGGCCCGGCAAAACCTGGGTGAGGAAAGAATCGAGCCGGTCCTGCCGGAGGTCAACTTCCAGAACGATCGGATGGGTGGGGTTCACGGTTTTTCCTGAATTTCCAGAGGAGGATGCCGCCCAGGGCGAAGCCGAGCAGACTGATCGACTGGGATACCGACAGGCTCGTCCAGGGGTGGTCGAGGCCGCCGATGATGTAGCCGCGGTCGGGATCGCCGCGGAAGTACTCGACCACGATGCGGATCGCCGAGTAGACCCAGATGTAAGCGATGAACACCTGGCCGGTGAAACGTCGGTGCCGGAAAAGCCAGTGCAGGAACACGAAGTTGGCCAGGTTGAGGGCCGCCTCGGCCAGTTGGGTAGGATAGAGGGTGATGAAGAGGGGGACCCCGGTCAGGTCGTGAGCCTGGGGATTGGTGAAATGGACTCCGGCGGCGCACCCCTCGGCACTCCGCCCCCAGCAGCAACCGGCAAAAAAGCAGCCCAGCCGGCCAAAAAAATGACCCAGAGCCAGGCCCGGAGCCAACACGTCGGCCAGCACCGGAAACGAGAGGCGATGGCGGCGAATGTACCAGGCGGCGAACCCGATGCCGAAGATGAGCCCTCCGTAGAAGGTCCCCCCCGAAGTCAACAAGTGGCGAATTTCGCCCGGGAAGCGCCGGTAATAGCCCAGGTTGGTCACGACCAGCAGCACTTTGGCCCCGACCAGGCTGGAGAGGAGCAGGTAAAAGATAAAATCGCCGAAACGCTGGGCATCGAGCCCTTGCTGACGGGCCCGCCGCGTGCTGTAGAGCGCGGCCAGCAGAACCCCCAGGGCGAACAGGAAACCGTAGGTGGGGATGCGAATCGTTCCCAGCTGGATCAGGATGGGGTGCATTTTCCCCCCTTCCATACCGAGATTGCCAGCAGCCCCACCCCCACGCAGATGGCGCTGTCGGCCACGTTGAAGGTGGGCCAGTGGTGGGCGCCAACGAACACGTCGAGAAAATCGGTGACGTATCCCAGCCGCAGCCGGTCGACGATGTTGCCGCTGGCCCCGCCGACGATCAGGGTGTAGGCCGTCCGCTCGAGCCGGCAGCTTGCCGGGGTGCGGAAAAACAGCCAGGCGACCGTGACCAGGGCCGCGCAGGCGATCCCGGTGATCAGCCAGGACACCCAGCTGCCGCCGTGTTCGGAGAAGAGGCCCCACACCGCCCCGAAGTTCTGCACGTGAAAGATGCGGAACAGGCCGGGAATAACGGTCACCGCATCGTACAGGGGCAACCGGCCGACCACCAGCGCCTTGCTGAGCTGGTCGATGGCGAGGATCCCGGCCATCCCCAGCAGGTAGGGGCGCCTCTCAGAAAGTTTCAAGGGGCAACTCCGCCACCACCCGGGCACAGCGCGGGCACAACTCGGGGTTCAGGCCGGCGTCGGCTTCCTGGGAAAACCAGTTCCAGCAGCGCGGGCACTTCCGGCCGGTAGCCCGCTGGATGGCGATTTGTGGAACGGGCCCCTCGATCAGGGTCAGGTCCGACACCACCAGCAGGTCGCGAAACAGCCGTTCGTCGCGGCGGACCACCGCCAGCACGTTCGGGGGAGCGGTCAGCACCACCGAACCCTCCAGCGAATCGCCGATCTCTTTGGCCCCGCGGGCATTCTCGATGGCCTTGAGCACCTGGTCGCGCAACTCGAGCCGCGATTGCCAGAGTTCCGCATCGAGCTCGATCTCCCAGGCGGGGTCAAATTCGGGGAAGAAGTGCAAGTGGACGAAGGATTCCTTGCCCGAAAATGCGGGCAACATCTCCCAGGCTTCCTCGGCGGTGAAGGAGAGGATCGGGGCCATCAGCAGCAACGACTCTTTCAGCAGGCGGAAGATCACCGTTTGCGTGGCCCGCCGCTGCGGGTCTGCCGGGCTGTTGCAGTAGAGGTTGTCCTTTTGCACGTTCAGGTAGAGGGCGCTCATGTCGACGGTGAAGAACTGGGTCAGGGCGTGGGTGGCCTGGTGGAATTCGTACTCTTCGTAGCCTTTGCGCACCTGGCGTTTCACCGCGGCGAAGCGGGCCAGGATGTAGCGATCCAGCTCGGTCAGTTGCGATGGGGAAACGCTGTCGTGATCGGGAGAAAAATCGGCCAGCACGCCGAGCATGAAGCGCCAGGTGTTGCGGATCTTGCGGTAGGTCTCGACCAGCCGGGCCAGGATCTCGTCGCTGAGGCGCACGTCTTCCTGATAGTTCACCGAAGCGACCCACAGGCGCAGCACCTCGGCCCCCTTGTCGCGGATGATGGTCTGGGGTTCGATGGCGTTTCCCAGCGACTTGTGCATGGTCTTGCCCTCGCGGTCGAGCACCCAGCCGTGGGTGATGACGGTGCGATAGGGGGCCTTGCCATGCTCCGAAACCCCGACCAGCAGGGAGGAGTGGAACCAGCCGCGGTACTGGTCGCCCCCTTCCAGGTAGAGATCGGCAGGCCAGCTGTGGCGGGGATACTTCTGCAGGATGCCGTGCGAAGAGCCCGACTCGAACCAGACGTCGAGGATGTCGCGCCCCTGCTCGAACTCGCCGCTGCCGCAGTGGGCACACACGGTGCCCGGGGAAAGGAAATCGGCGGCGGGCCGTTCGAACCAGACGTTGGAGCCGTAGCGGGCGAACAGGTCGGCGGTCTTTTCCACCGCCGCGGCATCGACCAGCGGCTGGTCGCACTTGCGGCAGAAGAACACCGGCAGGGGCACCCCCCACGAGCGCTGGCGCGAAATGCACCAGTCGGGACGGCCGGCGATCATGCTGGAGATGCGCTCCTCGCCCCAGGCGGGAATCCAGCGCACCTGGCCGATCTCCTCCAGGGTTTTCGAGCGCAGCCCGGCGGCATCCATGGCGATAAACCACTGCTCGGTGGCCCGGAAGATCACCGGCTTGTGACAGCGCCAGCAGTGGGGATAGGAGTGGGCGTAGTCGGCGCGTTTGAGCAATCGGCCGGCGGCCTCGAGATCGTTCACGATGCGCTCGTTGCTGGCAAACACGTGCAGGCCCGCGTAGGGGCCGGTGGTTTCGTCGAAAAGGCCGCCGGGCCCCACCGGCGAGTAGATGTCGAGGTGGTTGGCCAGTCCGGCGTGGTAGTCGTCCTCGCCGTGGCCGGGGGCGGTGTGCACGCAACCGGTCCCCTGGTCGAGCAGCACGTAGTCGGCCTGGATCACCAGCGAATCGCGGTCGAACAGCGGATGGCGGGCGCGGGCGCCGGCCAGTTCGATCCCCTTGAACTCCATGATCTTCTCGAACGGCTGGCCCGCCTCTTCGGCGATCACCGGCACCAGCCGGCTGGCGGCGATGTACTGGCGGCCTTTCATCACGAACAGCATGTAGTCGAATTCGGGATGGACGGCGATGGCCAGGTTGGCAGGGATGGTCCAGGGGGTGGTCGTCCAGATCAGGATATCGATGCCCGGGGCGGCGAAGGGGGCCAGCACGGCCGGGAACTCGCGCAGGGCAAAAGCCACGGTGATCGAGGGCGAAGTGTGCGACTTGTACTCGACCTCGGCCTCGGCCAGGGCGGTGGTGCAGGAGGTGCACCAGTAGACCGGGCGTTTCTTGCGGTAGAGATTGCCGTTTTTCACGAACGAATTCAGGGAACGGAGGATGCTGGCCTCGTAGGCGGGATCGATGGTGGTGTATGGGTTTTCCCATTCGCCAAAGACCCCGAGGCGCTTGAAATCCTCCCGCTGCAAATCGAGGAAATGCTCGGCGTACTTGCGACACTCCTCGCGGATGGCCAGCACCGACATGGTCTTGCGGCTGTCGCCCAGTTTCTGGTCGACCTTGTGTTCGATCGGCAACCCATGGCAATCCCAGCCGGGGACGTAGGGGGCCAGGTAACCCGCCATCGACTTGGACTTGACCACGATGTCCTTGAGGATCTTGTTGAGCGCGGTGCCCAGGTGGATGTTGCCGTTGGCATAAGGCGGGCCGTCATGCAGGATGTAGCGGGGGAGTTCCTTGCGGCTGCGCAGGATCTTTTCGTAGATCTGGGCCTCTTCCCACTTTTTGAGAATGAGGGGCTCGCGCTGGGACAGCTGCGCCTTCATCGGAAAGGCGGTTTCGGGCAAATTGAGGGTACTCTTCCACTCCACGCGGGGTTCGGCCATAGTTCACTCCAGGGGTTGTCCTGCCATTTTCCTCCAAAACCCCCGCCGAGTCAATACGGAAGGGGCGCCCATCATGAGCCGGGCATTTCCCCAAACTCGAATCGCCCCCGTCTCATGAACGCATCCCATCAACGAAATGTAAAAAAGTAAAGCACCGGCCAAATGGCCTCTTTTTGGAGGCTTGCTAGCGGCCGCTAGGCAAAAAAGAGAGGCTGGGTGCTTGCGGCTGCTATTCGACCGCCAGCATCACGTTCGAAGCCTTGATCACGGCGTAGACCGCCGCCCCGTTGGCCAGCTTCAGGTGTTCGGCCGAGGCCTTGGTGATCACGGCGACGATCTCGCTCCCGCCGGGCAGCTCCACCACCACCTCGGTGTTGACCACTCCCGGCTGGACACTCTTCACTTTTCCGGACAGCACGTTTCGGGCACTGATTTTCATTGGCATCCTCCCTGGTTGATGCCGACATTGTGCCATCACTCCGGCGAATCTTCAACCGAAATCTGCTGCCGGGCCCCCACCCGCTTGCCCCGCGAACCGTTGAGCCCCAGCACATGCAGGGTGACCAGCCCCCCCACCGTCAGCAGCACCGCCCGGACCCAGGGTTTCCGTGCCGGGGCGGTCAGGAACAGGGAGGCCCCCAGGCTGAGCCACAGCAACGACAGGGTGGCGGCCTTGAAGAGGGGAGAGAAGCCCTCGCCGTCGCGGTACCGGCGCAAGTACTCGCCGAACAGTGGATTGCCGTGCAGCCAGCGGTACATGCGTGCCGAACTTCGCAGAAAGCAGGCGGCCGCCAGCAGGAGGAACGGGGTGGTGGGCAGGATGGGGACGAAGGCGCCGATCAAACCGATCGCCACCGACAGCGTACCCGAGGCGACGAGCACGCCGCGGAGCAGCCATCCCGGTTCCGGCTTACCCTCCCCCCCCGTCACGGCGCCCTATTCCAGGGCCACCGGGTTTTTCAGCACCCCGATGCCGGATATCTCGACCTCCAGGCGGTCGCCCGCCCGCAAAAACACCGGCGGCACCCGACTGAAGCCGACCCCCGCCGGAGTGCCGGTCAAAATCACCGTGCCGGGCAGCAAGGTCAACGAGCGCGACACGTCGGCGATGATTTCGGGGATCTGGAAGACCAGATCGGAGAGCGGCGCGTCCTGCATCACCTCGTCGTTGAGGCGGGTGGTCAGGCGGAGCAGCCCGGGATCGGGGATCTCGTCGGCGGTGACGATCCAGGGGCCCAGCGGACAGAAGGTGTCGAAACTCTTGCCCCGTGCCCACTGTTTCTTCTGCAGCCGGTTCTGCCAGTCACGGGCGGTCACGTCGCAGGCGCAGGTGTAGCCAAACACGTACTCCAGGGCCTGGGTTACGGGGATATTCTTGCCCCGTTTGCCGATCACCACCGCCAGCTCGCCCTCGTAGTCGACCTCGGTGGGGCCTGCCGCCGGCAGCAGGATCTGTTCGTCGGGGCCGATCACCGAAGTCGGCGCCTTCAGGAACAGGATGGGCCGCTCGGGGAGGTTCCCCCCGATCTCCTCGGCGTGGGTCCGGTAGTTGAGCCCCAACGCGTAGATCACCGGGGGGGCGATCGGGGCGATGAATCGCTCGCACGGGACCCCGGTGGAAAAGCGGATGCCCCGGAAAGGATCGCCGATCAAGGCGCGCACCACCCCGGGGTTGCCCTCGTCCAGCACGCCGAACGCCGGACCGTTTTCGCGGTCCACGAAACGGACGATTCTCATCTCCGCCTCCCGGCCCGACGTTGTTGCGGACGGGCCTCAGATGACGATTTTTTCCTTGTACTCGCCAAAAACCGCGCGCATCTGGTCGGCGATCTCCTGCAGCGTGGCATAGGTCTTGACCGCAGCCAGGATCGGCGGCATCAGGTTTTCGTTTCCCGACGCCGCGGTTTTCACCGCCGCCAGGGCCTGCTCGACAGCCGCTTCGTCGCGACCGCTTTTCGCCTTCTTCAGCCGGGCCAACTGCTGGGCTTCCGATTCGGGCGACACGCGCAGCAGCTTCTGCTTGGAGAGGTCTTCCTCGATCTGGAACCGGTTGACGCCGACGATCACCTGGCTTCCCGAATCGATTTCTTTCTGATAGGAGTAAGAGCTCTCCTGGATGTGCTTTTGCGGATAGCCCGCCTCGATCGCCTCGAGCATGCCCCCCATCTCCTCGATCTTGTCGAGATAGGTCCACACTCCCTTTTCGATCTGGTTGGTCAGGGCTTCCACGTAGTAGGAACCGGCCAGCGGGTCGACGGTGTCGGCAACCCCGCTCTCGTAGGCGATCACCTGCTGGGTGCGCAACGCCAGGCGGACCGAATCTTCGGTGGGCAGGGCCAGGGCTTCGTCCATCGAATTGGTGTGCAGGCTCTGGGTGCCCCCGAGGACCGCGGCCAGGGCCTGCATGGCCACCCGCACCACGTTGTTCTGGGGTTGCTGGGCGGTCAGGGTGACACCACCGGTCTGGGTGTGGAAGCGCATCAGTTGCGACTTGGTGCCCGCGGCGAACTTGTCTTTCATGATCCGGGCCCAGATCCGTCGGGCGGCGCGGAACTTGGCAACCTCCTCGAACAGGTTGTTGTGGGCGGCAAAGAAAAAGGAGAGGCGCGGGGCGAATTCGTCGACGACCATCCCGGTGGCCAGGGCCGACTTGACGTACTCGATGGCGTCGGCGAAGGTGAAGGCCAACTCCTGCACCGCCGTCGATCCCGCCTCGCGAATGTGGTAGCCCGAAATCGAGATGGTGTTCCACTTCGGCACCTGGTCTTTGCAAAACGAGAAGATGTTGGAGATGATGCGTAGCGAAGGCTTGGGCGGATAGATGTAGGTGCCTCTGGCGATGTACTCTTTGAGCAAATCGTTCTGGATGGTCCCCGAAAGGAGGTTCAGCGGGATGCCCCGTTTCTCGGCCACCGCCAGGTACATGGCCAGCACGATGGCCGCCGAGGCGTTGATGGTCATCGACACCGACACCTGATCGAGCGGGATCTCGGAAAACAGGATCTCCATGTCGGCCAGGGTATCGATCGCCACCCCCACCTTGCCGACCTCCCCCTCACACAGCGGATTGTCGGAATCGAGACCGATCTGGGTGGGCAGGTCGAAGGCCACCGACAGGCCGGTTTGCCCCTGGGACAGCAGATACCG
>CAZTNO010000013.1:0-22284 GCA_964614865.1 uncultured Clostridia bacterium | reverse complement strand
CCCCCCCCGCCCGCCGCCCCCCCCCCCCCCCCCCCGCGCCCCCCCCCCCCCCCCCCCCCCCCGCTCGCTTCGTTCATGGGTTGCTCCTGGGATTCGGGAAGGAAAAACACCGACGGGTCGACGCGGGGAAACAGGGGGCCGACCGGGGTGACGGTCAGCGGGCCGCGGGGGTCGATCCAGCCCGGGGCGCCGAGGGGGATGCCGAACATCGCCGCCACCTTGACCGCCGATTCGGGCAGCACCGGCGACAGCAGGGTGTTGACGCTGAGGATGGCGCGGGAAAGCGTGCCGAGCACCGCGGCCAGGCGGGGCCGGTCGGCCTCGTTCTTGGCCAGTTTCCACGGCTCCATGGCCACGATGTAGCGGTTCAGGACCCCCACGTAGCCGATGATCTCCTCGAGGGCGCGCGGGAACTGGCACAGGTCGAGCTGGGCAAAGACCCGCTGTTCCAGCGCTTCGTAGCCGCGGCGGATCTCCAGGTCGCGGTCGTCGCTGGGATAGCCTCCGGGGAGCTCGTTGGCGAAGTACTTTTCGATCATGCCGCCGGTGCGGGAGACCAGGTTGGCCCAGTCGTTGGCCAGGTCGGTGTTCACCCTGGACAGAAAACCCTCGTGCGAGAAGCTGGCATCGGACTCCAGCGGCGCCTCGCGCAGCATGAAGTAGCGCAGGGCATCTGCAGGAAAGTGCTGAAGGAGCACCTGCGGGTCGAGGACGTTGCCGACCGATTTGGACATCTTCCTGCCGTCTTTGAGCCACCAGCCGCAGATCAGCTCCTTGGTCGGCAGCGGCAACCCGGCGGCCATCAGGAACGCGGGCCAGAATACGGCGTGGAAGCGCAGGATGTCTTTTCCCATGATGTGCAGGTCGGCGGGCCAGTGGGCGGCGAAATCGCCGTTTTCGGTGCCGTAACCGATCCCGGTCAGGTAGTTGACCAGGGCGTCGAACCAGACGTAGATGGTCTGCTTTTCATCGCCCGGGACCGGCACCCCCCATTTCACCGAAGAGCGGGTGATGCTGAGGTCTTTGAGCCCCATGCGCACGAAAGAGACGACCTCGTTCATGCGGGCCCGGGGCGACACGAAGTCGGGATTCTTTTCGTAGAACTCCAGCAGCCGGTCCTGGTAGGCCGACAGCCGGAAGTAGTAGCAGGTTTCGCTGACCTGGCTGGCGGGCTTGCCGCAGTCGGGGCAGACCTGGCCGCCGGCACCGTCGTCGGCCGCGGCCTCGGTGATGAACCGCTCGCAGGAGACGCAGTACGGTCCGCTGTAGTCTCCCGGATAGATGTCGCCCTGCTGGCGGATCAGGGCAAACATCTGCTGCACGCCGCGGATATGCTCCTCGTCGGTGGTGCGGATAAAGTGGTCGTAGTCGATATGCAGGGTCCGCCACAGCGACTTGAAGCGCTCGACCACCCGGTCGGCGAGTTCTTTGGGGGTCAATCCCTGGGCGACCGCGCTCTTCTCGATCTTCTGCCCGTGCTCGTCGGTGCCGGTGAGGAAGAAGGCCGGGCGGCCCCGCAACCGCTGGTAGCGGGTGGTGGCGTCGGCCAGCACGGTGCTGAAGGCGTGACCGAGATGGGGCATGTCGTTGACGTAGTAGATGGGGGTGGTGATGAAGACCGTTTTCATGGTGGCTCCCTGCCGCCCGCGGCCCCGGTGGGCAAAGGCGGAAAAGGCCATTATACCACATCCCCGGTGTGGTATAATCGGCACGCCCCCGGTGACCAAGGAGGAGCCAGACCCATGCCGCGCCACCCCTTTTCCCCGTTCGACCTCGCTTTTTTACTGGAAAAAGGCATCTCCGGCGAGACGGCCTCCCGGCAGTGGCAAGCGTTGGGTGAGGGGAAACGTTTTGTCCAGCTGAACCGACCGGCAACCCGCGGCGATGGCATCCGGGTGCTTTCGACCGACGAAGTCGCCCACTTCGCAAACCGCTACCGCTTGGCCGCACCGGCCTTGCCGGCGACCAAGTTCGTCCCCGCCTCGGGGGCCGCCTCGCGGATGTTCCAGTGCTTGGAGCCCGTGCGGCAAGGGGGGGCTCCTGATACCGCCGCCATGCGAGTCTTGTCCGCCCTGGCCACGGGGGAGCTGGCCCTTGGCCAGGAACTGGCGAGTGCCATGGCCGCCGCCGGCGACGATCTCTCCCGGCGGCTGACTGCTGGCGAGTATGCGCTGGTGGCGAACTGGCTGCTCGATCCCTCGGGCCTCGATCTTGCCCGGCGTGCCAAGGCCCTGGTCCCCTTCCATCGCACCCCCGGGGGGGTACGCACCGCCCTCGACGAGCATCTGGCCGACGCCGCGGTTCTCACCTCGGGGCGGGTGCACTTCACCGTGGCTCCAGAGGCCCGAAAGGACTTCGAGCGCCACTTGGGAGGGCGGTATGCTGAGGACGGTCCGGTATCCCTGTCCGAACAATCTTCCGCCAGCCAGACCCTGGCCTTGGGGGGAAACGGGGAACTGCTGCGGGACGATCAGGGGCTACCGGTGCTGCGTCCCGGAGGTCACGGCGCCTTGCTGGCCAACCTGGCCGGCCAGGACGGACGGCTGCTGTTCGTGCAGAACGTGGACAACGTGCTGCCCGAGGGCTCTGCCCGCTCCGAGGCGCTGCTCTTGCGCATGGCCATGGGAGGTCTCCTCCTGGAAACCCAGGAGAAAATCGCCTTCGCCCTGCAGATGCTGTCAAAAAAAACCCCAACTCCCGGAGACCTGGAGGGGGTCGAGGGCTGGGCTCGCGAGACTCTGGGCTTTGCCCGTGAACCCCGAGAACTCGCCCCGGCAGGGCGCCTGGCCAGACTGCTCGGTTTCCTCTGTCGCCCGCTCCGGGTGGCGGGCATGGTCGCCAACCAGGGCGAACCGGGGGGGGGGCCTTTCTGGACCCAAGGAAAGGACGGTGAAACCCGCCTGCAAATTGTCGAGGCCGTCGAGATCGACGCCGCCGACCCCGGCCAACGGGCGATCGCCGCTGCCGCCAGCCACTTCAACCCGGTCGACCTGGTACTCTCCTGGACGCGGCCCGAGGGGGGGAGTTACGATCTTGCCGCCTTTTGCGACCCGCAAGCCTACCTGATCGCCGAAAAGAGCTTTGCCGGGCAACCGATCCGCATCCTGGAGCATCCCGGACTGTGGAACGGGGGGATGGCGCATTGGAACACCCTCCTGGTTGAGTTGCCGGCAGGGGTGTTCCAACCGGTGAAGACCGTTGTCGACTTGTTGCGGGACAGCCACCGCGGACCGGTCGCCTGGAGAGCCCCATGAGATTGTCCCGCGGTTGTGGTGTCCTGTTGCATATCTCGTCGCTGCCCGGCCCTTTTGGCGGCGGCACCCTGGGCGGTTCGGCCCGCGAGATGGCCGACCGGCTGGCGGCGGCGGGGGTCTCTTACTGGCAGGTCCTGCCACTGGGGCCGGTCTGCGGTCACCTGGGCTATTCTCCCTATTCGTCGCCGTCGGCGTTTGCCGGTAACCCCCTCTTCCTCAATCCCGAAGACCTGGCAGAAAGGGGCTGGCTCGATCGCCAGGCGGTGCGGGATGCCCAGCTTCCCGAGAACGACTTCGTCGACTGGGACGAATTGGTGCGCCGGCGCACGCCCCTGTTGCGGGCGGCGGCGGGTGCTTTTTTCAGCGCGCCCAACGCGGGGGATGCCTCGCGGTTCGCCGCTTTTTGCCGCTCGCAGCGTCCGTGGCTCGACGATTACGCTCTCTTCTCGGCGCTGGCCGGTCATTTCGGCACCCACGACTGGCCCTCCTGGCCGGCCCCGATCGTTCGTCGCGACCCGGCGGCGCTGTTGGAGTGGAGCGAGCGGCTGGCAAAGGACGTTGCCTACCACCGCTTCGGGCAATTCGCCTTTTTCGAGCAGTGGCATACCTTTGCTCGCCATTGTCAACGTCTCGGGCTCCAGCTGGTGGGCGACATCCCGTTCTACGTGAACTTCGAGAGCGCCGATGCCTGGAGCCAGCCGTCGGTGTTTCTGCTCGACGAGGCCACCGGCCGTCCCGCCGTGGTCGCCGGGGTTCCTCCCGACTACTTCAGTGCCACCGGGCAGCGTTGGGGCAACCCGATCTACCGTTGGCACGATTCCGCGGGCCAGTTGCGCGACGATACCGTGGAGTGGTGGGGGCGCCGGCTAGCCCACCTGCTCGGCTTGACACCGCGGGTGCGCATCGATCACTTTCGCGGTTTTTCGGCCCATTGGGAGATTCCCGCGGCGGAGCCCTCGGCTGCCGGGGGGCGCTGGATCCCCGGTCCCGGCAAGGCCCTGTTTGACCGGCTTGCCGTTCGCCTCGGCCCCCTCCCCCTGATCGCCGAGGATTTGGGGCTGGTCACCCCCGATGTTGTCCGCCTGCGGGACGAACTCGATCTCCCCGGCATGAAGGTGCTGCAGTTCGCTTTCGATCGCGATCCGGGCAACGCCTACCTGCCGCAGAACTATCCCACCCCCCATTGCCTGGTTTATACCGGTACCCACGACAACAACACCACCAACGGTTGGTTTTACGGCCCCGAAGCGGGAGAGGAGATCCGCGGCCACATCACCGAATACCTGGGCCTGACCCATCGCGACGAATTCCACTGGCAACTGATCCGCCTGGGGATGCTTTCGACCGCGGACATCTGCATGATCCCCATGCAGGACCTGCTGGGCTTTGGCGCCGAGTTCCGCATGAACCAACCGGGCCAGGCGGGTGGCAATTGGCGCTGGAAACTGAACTCGGGGCAACCCTCCCCGGCGGTGCTAAGCCGACTCCGGCAGCAGTGCCAGCTGGCCACTCGCCTCCCCGCGCCTGGAGTGGCGGAGCCGTGAGGGGGAGCACCCCCGGGCACCTTGCCGGCACCCGGTCCCGGCCCATCGCCGTGCTCCTCAACCCCAGCTCGGGGGGGGGGAGGGCCGGCAGGTTGCGACCGCAGCTGGAGCGAAAACTGCGCGACTTCGGTGCCGGGGTGGAGCTGTTCGTCTCCGAAAGCGAAGAGCACCTGCGCCGATTGCTGGCCGAATGTGCCCGGAGTCACCGGGCGGTGGTCGGCGTCGGCGGGGATTCGACCCTGCTCATCCTGGCGGGAGAGGCCCGCCGCCTCGGGTTGCAGCTGCCGCTGGGGCTGATCGGCCTCGGCTCGTGCAACGACCTGGCCGCCGAGTTCGGTACCGATTCGCTGAACCGGGGGTTGGCTGCTTTGCGGGCTCCCCGCTGGCAGCGGGTCGATGCCGGCGTGGTGCGTTCGGGGGGCCGCGAGGTGGCTTTCTTTCTCGGCCAGGTTTCGCTGGGGCTCGGCACCCTGGTCAACGAAGCGGTGGCCCGGGATCCGCGTCGCTGGGTGCCGAAGACGGCGATCACTGAAGCCCGCCGCGCCTTCTCCCAGGGTGAACTGCCCTTGCCCCTGACCATCGAGGGGGGGGGGAGGGTGGTGACGGGGGGGTGCGCGTTGGCCGCGGTGTGCAACACCCGCCGCTACGCTGGCCGGTTCACGGTGGTGCCCGCATCGCGGCCCGACGACGGGAGGTTCGACCTGTTTGCCCTGTGGGTCCCCTCTTTCCCGCGCCTGCTGGCCCAGGTCGCCCCTCTGGCCTCGGGCTTCAAAGAGCCTGCCGATCCCTGGTCGGCCCCCTCGTTTCGCTTCCGATCCCCCCAGCCATTCACCTTGCAGGTCGATGGCGAGATCGTGGGCGGGCCTCGGCCCACCCCGTTCACCGAAATCGAAGTGGCGGTCGAGCCCGCGTCCTGGCAGGTGCTTGCCCGCAGGCGTGAAACCGATTGAGTGATGATTCCCCGCGGCAGGCCACCATTGACTTTGCCCGGGCGGTTTTTTAAGATGGCCATCCGGGGGAGAGCGGCGATGAGCCGAATTTGCCTGTTGCTGCTTCTGCTTGCCAGTCTGCTCGGAGCAGCGGATTCGACCGGCAGGGTCGAGGAATTGCGGCGCGAGCTCGGACAGAAGAGTTTGGCAGAGCGGGGCCCGGTTTTGCTGAACCTGGTGAATGCGCTGACCGCTCGCGGCGACGGGGAACTGGCGCGCCAGGAATTCCGGTCTTCGCTGGCCTCGTATCTGGAAGCGCTGGAGTTGACCGAACAAAACCCGGGGCTGGTGGTTTCACCCCGGATGCTCAACAACGCCGGGGTCAGTGCGATTTCGCTGGGCGAGTACGACCGGGCCTTGCAACTTCTGCTCAAGGCCTTGGCCGCTGCCGACACCCAGGGGGACCCGGTCCAGGTAATCACCAGCAACCACTTGATCGGCTACGTGCACAGGGATGTGGGAAACTACGACCTGGCCTTGCGCCATTTCCGCGATGCGTTGAAACAGGCCCGGGCCCAAAACAACCTGCGGTTCACCATCAAGGCCCTCAACGAGATCGGCAACGTGCATACCATGAGCAAAAACTTCGCCGAGGCCCTGACCGCCAAGAAAGAGGCGTTGAAACTGGCCCGCACCTCGGGAGATCCCTCCCTGCTGGCCAATACCACGCACGATCTGGGGGCCCTCTTCTTTCACCGGGGGCAGGTGTCGAGCGCCTTGCGCTACTACCAGGAAGCACTGGCGATCGACCGCCGGCTCGGTAATCTCCGCGAGATGACCATCGCCCTCACCAACATCGCCCAGTGCCACCTGCGGCTGAAGAAACCCGCTGCCGGTTTGCCCTTTCTGGCCGAAGCAGGGCAATTGGCCGAGAAACAGGGGCAGAAGGGGATGATGATCGAAATCCTGTCCACCTATGCCCAACTTTTCGAAGAACAGCAGGATTTCCGCAAGGCGCTCGAATACTTGCGGCGACATCTTCAGTTGTGGAAGGAAGTGCGCTCCGAAGAGAAAGCCAAGTGGATCGTCGAGATGCAGGGACGCTCCGACATGGAGAAAAAGCAGCGCGAAAACGAATCGCTGCGCAAAGAGAAGCTGATCAGCGACCTGGCCCGGGCCAAAGAGCACGACCAGCGCAATTTCTTGTTGTTCCTGACCCTGCTGGTGCTGGCCCTGGCCCTGGTCCTTTATCGCCTGTTCCGCCTCAAGGAGCGCGCCAACCGGCTGATCTCGGCCCAGCAGGCCAAACTGGCCGAGGCATACCGGGAAATGGAGTCGCTGGCGCAGCACGACCAGTTGACCGGGCTACCCAACCGTCGGGCCGTCATGGCCGAGCTGGACCGTGAGGCCCATCGCTTCCAGCGCAACCAGCGCCCCTTTTCATTGCTGATGGCTGATATGGTCGGGTTCAAGAAGGTCAACGATACGGTGGGGCACGACGCGGGGGACTACGTGCTGCAGACGGCGGCGGGCATATTCTCCGCCTCGCTGCGGGCCCAGGATACGGTGGCCCGGCTGGGCGGGGACGAGTTTCTCTTTCTGCTGCCCGAAACCGACCAGGCGGGGGGGCAATTGCTTGCCGCCACCATTCGCGAACGAATCGCCGGCCACCGGTTCGAATACAACGGTCACCTTTTGAACGTCGCGGTCAGCCTCGGGGCGGGAACCTTCCAGTCCGGGATGAGCGTCGAGGATTGCCTGCGCCAGGCCGACCAGGAGATGTACCGCAGCCGCCAGCCTTTCTCCCGGTCGTCGCCATGAGGGGGACCGAAAAGGGGGCGCCCCGGTTCCAGCCTGCCCTGGGCCACTGTCCGGCCTGCGGCGGGGAGGGGGCCGAGTGGCCTACCGCCAAAGAGATGAACTGCCGTGCGTGCGGTTTCGTCTGGTTCCTGAACGTGGCCGCGGCCACGGCGCTGGTGCTGGAGGCGGAGGGGAAGATCCTGCTCGCGGTGCGCGGCGGAGAGCCCGCACGGGGCTGGCTCGACCTGCCGGGAGGTTTTCTCGAGCCGGGCGAAGATGCGGAACAGGGATTGCGACGCGAAGTGCGCGAGGAATTGGGGCTGGAGCTGCCCGCGTTGCGCCTGCTCGGCACCCATGCCAACACCTATCCGTGGGGCGGGGTGACCTACCACACCCTGGACCTGATCTACCACGCCGCCCTCGCCGCCGTCCCGCCGGTGACCGCCGGCGACGACGTGAGCTCGGTCGAATGGCACCCCCTGGCGGGCTTCGATCCCGGCCGGCTGGCCTTTGCCTCGGGGCGGGTCCTTTTGGCCCGGCTGCAGCGGGAACGCGCTTTACAGGCGGGCCCCGGCGGGGTATAATGGGGCCATGGACGCCCGTAGGCAAATCGAGGCCGAGAAACTGGCCAACATCCTCAACCCCCGCGATGCCAACCAGCAGTTCAAGATCACCGTCCGTTTCGAGAAGAACCCGACCCGCAGTTTCCCCCGCGCGCTCGAGATCGCCCGTCGCAACCGCTTCTACCTGACCGAGGGTAGCGGCGATGCCACCCGCCACCATGCCAGTTTCCTCCCCGAAGACGTCGAAGATCTCTACGAGCTGTTCGAACTGGTCAAGGAATTCGAGACCACGCGGATCACCCTCAACCACAAGCCGATTCCGTACATTCACGACCTCTGGCTTTTCCTGATGTGGTTTCACCGCGTACGCTGACCCTTCCCCCTTTTTCCCGCCTTGACTTTTCCCTGGCGTTCCGTTATAAAGTACTTTCAACCCCCCGAGGAGGTCTGGCATGAAAAAGACATGGGCGCGCCTCTTGATGGTGCTGATCGCAGGCGCATGGATCGGTTCTTTTGTCGGCTGCGAGAAGTTGAAGGTGTCCAACCTCAAGGCCAATTATCACCTGAAGAACGCCAACAAGTTCTATACCGACGAGAAGTACCGCAAGGCCATCGAAGAGTACGAGATTGCCCTGCAGAACAATCCCAACCTGCTGACCGCCCGTTTCTATCTGGGTACCAGCTACGCCATGGTCTACAAGCCCGGCGACGAGACGGCCCGCAACAAGGATGCGGCGGAAAAAGCCAAGGAAAATCTGCTCGCGGCCTATAACTCCACCGATGCGAACCCCGGCATCAGCAAGCAGGACATCATCCTGGCCCTCGGTGACATCTTCGACAAGATGCGCAATTTCGAAGAGGCCGAGAAGTACTACAAGATGGTGCTCGATTCCGACCCCAAGAACGCCAAGGCCTACTACGTGCTCGCCAATTTCTATTCCAAATACGACAAGACCGACCTGTCGATCGACATGTTCAACCGGCGGATCGCCCTCGACCCCGGCGAGCCCGAAGGGTACTACTACCTGGCCACCTTTTACCAGGACAAGCGCAACTGGGACAAGGCGGTCGAGAACCACCTGCTGCGCATTCAGCAGATGGAGAAGTTGAACCTGCCTGCCGAAGAGAAAACCGAGGCCCTGGCCGTCGCCAACTACACCCTGGGTGTCGTGCTGTGGAACAAGAGTTACCAGACCCCCCTCGACGTGATGTCGCCCGCCGACCGCATGGCCACCGTGAAGCAGGGCCTCGAAGCCCTGACCAAGGCCACCGAGTTGTCGCCGACCTACCCCGAGCCCTGGGCCTATATCGGTCTGCTCTACCGCGAGCAGGCCAAGGTCGACACGGCCAACGAGAAACAGTTGCTGGCAAAGAACGACGAGATGATCAAGAAGTTCGTCGAGTTGCGCAAGCGCAAGATGGCTTCCGACGAGTACATGAAGTCGCTGGAGAAAGAGGCCAAGTAGCCTTTTTTCTGATCCGCACTCAGCCAGGAGGCCCGGGCTTGTCCCGGGCCTCTTTTTTTATTGACGACTGCACCCGAAAAGGTTATGTTTTGCCCATGAGAATCAACACCCAGATCCGCTATGGCTTGCGCATGGTCGTCGAGGTGGCCCGGCACGAAGGGTTGGTCAACACCGCCGAATTGGGCAAGTCGATGGGGGTCTCGCCCAAGTACCTGCGCAAACTGGCCGGTCCCTTGGAAAAGGCGGGGATCCTGCGCAGCGCCCAGGGGATCTACGGAGGGTACCGTTTGAACCGGGAGCCCGCCTCCATCTCGCTCGCCGATGTCATGAGCGCCTTCGGAGAATCGATGCTCCTGGTGCAATGCCTCGGGGAGGGGTGCGTTCGCCAGGAAGTCTGCCTTACCCGCGGGGTATGGCGGGATCTGGCCACCCGCATGAGCTCTTATGCGAGTGAAACCACGGTGGCCGGGATGCTGCTCAGCGTTGCCGGGAAACCCGACTAGAACTCGATCAGATCAGCGTTCCCGGGCGATCGGATTGACACCGCCGGGAGAAAATGGTATGATCCACCAAAGCAGATGAAAAAGAAAGCAATGGCTTTTCTGGCGCTGTCCTTCCTGCTCTTGACGGGTTTTCTGCCGGCTCAAGAGGAACTCCTGAAGATCGAGGTCGTCTCCCGGCCCCGGGAAGTTCAGCAGGGCGAGGAAGGGGTGTTGTTATTGCGCATCACCCCCCGCAGCGACATCCGCATCTCGTCCCATCCCGAATTCATGATCCGGTTCGACGAAAACGAAGGGGTCGTTCTTTCCAAGTCGTTTTTCATGGGCTCGGAGTTCAATTTTCCCACCACTCCATCCCCGGTGGGCGTGTTTCTGGTGCTGGACAAGACGATCGAGATCCCCTTCAAGGTGGGCGAATTTGCCACCCCGGGCAAGTTCACCATGGGCGGGGAGGCCGTGTTCACCGCATTCTTCCAGGACAACTGGCACCTCAAGACCTTTCAACGGTTTGCCGTCACCATGACGGTGAAGAAGAGTCCCCGCGGCCTGCGGTCGCCTCGCTGAACCGTTGGCAGGGATGAGCGAGGTTTGTCGGTTACCCGATTCAGAGGTAGCCCTCGCTCCGATACCAGGCAATGGCCGCTTCGAGCGCTTGCCGGTGAGGGGTGGGAGCGACAAAGCCGGTGGCCCGGAGCATTTTTTCTCCCGAGCAAACCCAGTGCGGATAGCGCATTTCGCGAAACTTGTCCATGCTGAAAATGGCGGCGCGGCGGGTCAGGATCCGCTGACCTTCGGCGGCAACGCCTGCCAGCCAGGCCACTTTCAGCGGCAGGGTGAGGGTCCGCGGCGTTCGACCCATGATCTCTGCGGCCATCCTCATGAACGACTGCCACTCGATGGGGTCGGGGTGGGTGACGTAGTACCTCCCGGCCGGGGCATCTCCCTCGATCAGCCGGGCAATGCCGGTTGCCAGGTCGCCGGCGTAGATCGCCGAGAAGGTGCGTTGCTGACGTCCGAGGAGCAGCAGCCAGTTGCGCCGGATGATCTTCAACGCGTCGAGCAGGTCGAGGTCGCCCTCGCCGTAGACGATCGGCGCCCGCACGACCAGGATCCGGCCCGGCGCCTGCGCCTCCACGATCTTTTCCTGGGCGAGTTTGCTCTTGCCATAGGCCGAAACCGGGTCCGCCGGGTCGTCTTCACCGTGGGGAACCGATTCGCCGGAGGGGCCGGCCGCGGCCAGACTCGACAGGCAGAGGAAGGTCCGCAGCGACGGTTGCTCCGAAAGCCGTTCCAGCAGGCTGCGCGTCCCTTCGGCATTGATCTTTTCCAGGTCGGCTGCGCGGACCGCCTTGGTCAGCGCCGCCATGTGGATGACCCCTTGCAACCCTTGCGGGAAGGTTTCCGAGGCGAACAGGTCGCCGCGCACGAGCTCCACCCGATCGGGGGGAAAAGAGGGCGGCAATCGTTTCGGGTTGCGTACCAGCAGGTGTACCTGGTGGCCCCGGTGCAGCAGCAGGGGAACGAGATGGCGACCGACAAAACCGGTCGCGCCGGTGATCAGCAGTTTCATGGCCCGATTGTAGCGACAAAAGGTCGGGTATTCAACACAGGAGTTAACCATGGACGTTTTCCAGAAGTGCTTTGATTTCACCCGCCACGAGGATGCCCAGCGCGCGGGCTTGTACCCCTATTTCACCGAAATCGAAAGGGTGGAAGGCAATTACGTCTGGGTGAAGGGCAAGAAGATCCTGATGGTCGGATCCAACAACTACCTCGGGCTGTTCGACGACCCCCGCATCAAGCAGGCGGCGATCGAGGCCACCCAGAAGTACGGCTCCTCCACCTGTGGTTCCCGTTTCCTCAACGGCACCTATTCTCTGCATGTCGAACTCGAACAGCGCCTGGCAGATTTCATGGGCAAAGACGAGGCGCTGATGTTCTCCACCGGGATGCAGACCAACCTGGGCACCGTCTCGGCGCTGGCCGATCGCAACGACGTCATCATCATCGACCGCATGGTCCACGCCTCGATCATGGACGCCGTCCGCCTCTCCTACGCCCACATCGTCAAGTACAAGCACAACGACATGGCCGACCTGGCCGCCAAGATGGGCACCATCCCCCCCGAGAAAGGCAAGCTGCTGGTGGTGGACGGTGTTTTCTCGATGGAAGGCGACATGGCCAACCTGCCCGAGATCATGCCCCAGGTCAAAGCCCACGGCGCCCGCATCATGGTCGACGATGCCCACGGTATCGGGGTGATGGGCAAGAACGGCCGGGGCACTGCCGAACACTTCGGGGTGGAGGCCCAGACCGACGTGATCATGACCACCTTTTCCAAGGCCTTCGTCGCCCTGGGCGGGTTCATCGTCGGCGATCGCAAGGTGATCCAGTACATCAAGCACAACGCCCGTTCCCTGATTTTCTCGGCCTCGATCACCCCGCCCTCGGTCGGCGCCGCCAGCAAGGCCCTCGACATCATCATCAGCGAACCCTGGCGCCGCGAGCGATTGTGGGAGATGACCCGCACCATGAACCGGGAACTCACCGCCATGGGCTACCATACCGGCAACACCCAGACCCCGATCATCCCGGTGTTCATCCACGATTTCCAGAAGACCTTCATGTTGTGGCAATTCCTGCGCGAGTACGGCATCTTCACCAACCCGGTGGTGGCCCCTGCCGTCCCTCCCGAGGATTCGCTGATCCGCACGTCGCTCACCGCCACCCACACCGACGACGACCTGAAGTTCATCCTGCGGGGCTTCCACGAGGGGGGCAAGGCGCTCGGCATCCTCTGAGGCCGGGAAGACGCTCGTGGCGCTCCGATGTGCGCTGGTGCTGGTGAGCTACCAGTCCTCGCGCTTTTTGCCCGCCTGTCTGGATTCGGCGCTGGGCCAGCTTCGCCATTTTGACCGGATCGTGGTGGTCGATAACGACTCCGGCGACGGTTCGGCCGATCTGGCCCGGCGTGACGGCGTGGAGGTGCTGACTCCGGGCGCCAACCTGGGCTACGCCGCCGCCGCCAACCTGGGCATCGCCCACTCTGCCGGTGAGGACGTGGTGGTGGTTGCCAACACCGACGTCGTTTTCGAATCCGATTTTTTATCCGAAACCGAATCCCTGCTGACCACCGACCCCGGGATCGGAGTGGTGGCCCCGTTGCTGATGCGTTTCGATGGCACCACGGTGGATTCGGCGGGGCAGGGGCGATCGTGGTCGCTACACCCCAGAGAGCGCGGCTACAACCGCCCGTTGCCCGCCGGGGGCTTCCATGCCGGCCCGGTGTTTTCGAGTTGCGGAGCCGTCACCGTGTTCACCCAAAAAGCGATTGGTCGGCTGCTCGAGCGGGATGGCGAGGTGTACGACCCCGATTTCTTCATGTTCTGGGAGGACTTCGACGTCGGCTGGCGAGCCCAGTCTGCCGGTCTCCGGGTTTGGTTCGACGGCCGGGTGCGAGCCCGCCACTTCCGTTCGGGCACTCTGGAAAAGGGTGCGCTGGCCAGGGTATCGCTTGCCCTGGCCCGCCCTTGCGCTCTGCGGGTCCACCTGGTCAAAAACCGGGTGCTCTGTCTGGTCAAGAACTTTTGCTGGCGAGCCGACGGTTGGCGCCTCCCCTTCATTCTGGCCCGCGATGCGCTCTGGATGGGCGCGTTGACTTTCACTGCCCCGAAAACTATAATCGGATTGTTCCGTGCGGCCCCCCTGATCCAGCGGGCCTGGGTTAAACGCCGCCGCCGGCAGAGGTGTTCGTGGACGGAGTGATTTTCGTTTTCACCTTTCTACTGGCCCTGCTCCTCGCCCTCACCGGCACCCCCATCGCCAAGCGGGTGGCCCATCGCTACAACCTGCTCGACTTTCCCGACGGCCGGCTGAAGAACCAGCGTCAACCGGTCCCCTACATGGGGGGGGTGATCGTCTACTTCGCCTTCATCTCGCCGATCAGCCTGGTGTTCGATTTCAACCAGCAGTTGCTGGGGTTGCTGTTTTCGAGTTCGATCCTGGTGATGGTCGGCATCTTCGATGACCTCAAGGCCCTCTCGCCCAGCATCAAGTTCTTCTTCCAGGTGGTGGCCACCTACATCCTGCTCAAGAGCGGCATCTTCCTGCGGCTCGGTTTCCTCCCCCCCTGGGTGGCGACCGCCCTCTCTTTTTTCTGGATCCTGTCGATGATCAACGCCTTCAACATCATCGACATCATGGACGGGCTGGCCTCCAGTGTCGGCGCCATCTCGCTGCTGGCGGTATTCGTGCTCGCCCTGGACAGCGGCGCCTTCATGATCGCCCTCCTCTCGCTGTCCCTGGCGGCTGCCCTGATCGGCTTTTTGAAGTTCAACTGGGAACCGGCGGAGATCTACCTGGGCGACACCGGGAGCATGCTGATCGGCCTCAACGTCGGCGCCCTGACCATCCTCACCTACTACACCCGCACCAATTCCTGGGCGTTCATGGCGGGGTTGTTGATCCCGGCGATCCCGTTGTTCGATTTGGCCTACGTGTTTTTGCTCCGCCTGCTGCGCGGCAAATCCCCCTTCCTGGGCTCGCCCGATCACTTCGCCCTGCGTCTGCGCAAGAGCCGCAAATGGAGCAGCCGGAGGACCGTGACCACCATCGCTCTCCTGCAGGGGGCGCTGGCCCTGACCGCCCTGTGGATCGTCCACCTCCCGGTGGCGACCACCTTGCTGATCGGAGCGATCATCGCGGTTTTCTTTCTGGTGTTTGGCGTCCTGCTTTCCCGGGTGAAGATGGGATGACCCTGATCGTCGGCGCCGGCATCTCCGGCCTTTCGGCCGCCCACTTCCTCGGTGGCCGGGAGCCGATTCTGGAACGCCTCGATGTTCCGGGCGGGCTATCCACCCAGTATCCGGCCCAAGGCCGGTGGTTTTGCTACGGCGGACACTACTTCCACTTCCAACGCGAGGCCCAGGTTCAGGGGTGGGTGGAGGGGTTTGCCCGTTTCCGGCGCCACCGCCGGGTCAGCCGGGTTTTCTTGTGGCGGCGATTCATCCCCTTTCCCATCCAGTTCCATTTGGCCAGTTTTCCCGCCGTCGAGCGAGACCGGGTGCTAACCGAAATGCTTGCCCGCGGCGAGCCAGACGCCGCCGATCTGGGGGGGTATCTCGGCCAGGCATTCGGTCCGCGCCTGGCAGAGCTCTTCTTTTGGCCTTTCCAGGAGAAGTACTACCGCCAGCCGCTGAACCAATTGGCCGCCCGCATGGACCGGGGCAGCATCCCGGTGCCCGACCGCCAGAGCGTGTTGGCCGGGGCGGCAGGGCAGCGCTTCGCCTCCGCCGGCTACAACCCCGAGTTTTTCTTTCCGGCCAGCGGGCAGAAACAGCTGATCGACCGAATGGCAGAACCGTTGCGGTCGAGGATCCGTTTCGGCGAGGAGGTGCGGGAGATCGATTTGCTCCGGCGGCGGGCATTCACTGGCCAGGGCGAGTACCCTTTCGACACCCTGGTCACCACCATCCCCCTGTGCGAGCTCGTTGCCCGTTTGCGGGCTCCCTTTCCCCTCCCCCCGGCGAGCGCTCTGAAGAGAATCTCCACCCTGATCGTCAACGTCGAGCTGACCCGGCGCCGGCGCCGGTTCGACTGGGTCTACCTGCCGCAACGGGAGATCCCCTTTTTCCGGGTGGGCTACTACCCAGGGCAACGGCCGCCCACGGCGTACCTGGAGATGACGCCACTCCCCGGCGAAAAGTGGCCTGCGGAGCGGATCGCCCAGGTGCTGGGCAAAACCTTGGAAACTCTGGGCATGATCGAGCGGCCCGCGGAAATCGCCTGCTGGGACAGCGTCCGGGTGCCGGTCTCGTACATCCTCTTCGATGCCGGCTGGCAGACCACGGTCCCCCCGCTACTGGCCGAGTTGAAACGGCACGGGGTGTACTCGATCGGCCGCTACGGCTCCTGGAACTACACCTCGATGGCCGACGACATTGGCCAGGCCGGAAGGGTAGCCCGGGAGATCCTGGCAAGATGAGCCCCCTGCGCGTCCTTCACCTGATCACCCGGCTCGAACTGGGGGGCGCCCAGCTCAATACCGTGGCCACCTGTCGCGGCCTCGACCCCACGCGGTTCGAACCCCACTTGGCCTGCGGGCCCGGAGGGGTTCTCGTCCCCGCCGGCATCCCTGCCCCCCACCTGCACGAGGTCGCCAGCCTGGTGCGCTCGATCGACCCGCGGGCCGACCTGCGCGCCGCCAGGGAACTCGATGAACTGATCGCCCGGCTGCGCCCCGACATCGTGCATACCCACTCCTCGAAGGCGGGGATCCTGGGCCGGCGGGCGGCAAAGCGCGCCGGAGTGCCGGTGGTGATCCACTCGGTGCACGGTTTCGCTTTCTCCCCCGGGCAGTTCTGGCCGGTTCGCCTCACCTACCAGTGGCTGGAGCGACGGGTGGCCCCCCTGACCGACCACTTCGTCTTCGTCTCGCGGGCCGATCTGGCCGAGGGACGGCGGCTCGGGCTGTGCGGGGACAACGCCTCGCTGATCCGCTCGGGCTTCGAGCTGGACCGCTTTCAGCGTCCTGTCGGGACCGGGGAGCGCCTGCGGCGGCAGCTCGGCATCCCGGAGGGCGCGGTGGTTTGCGGCACCATCGCCCCGTTCAAGCCGCAGAAAGGGTTGCTTTTCCTGCTCGGCATCGCCGCCCGGGTGGCGACCATGGACCCCCGGGTGCACTTCGTGATCGCCGGCGATGGGGTGCTCCGCCCCCGACTCGAGGCGGAGATCCGCCGGCGCGGACTTGGCGGCCGTTTCCACTTGCCGGGGTTCGTCGAGCGGGTGGAGGAGATGATCGACCTGTTCGATATCGGCGTGTCGACCGCGCGGTGGGAAGGCCTGCCGCAGAGCGTGGTGCAGCTGCGTTTGCGAAAGGTGCCCCTGGTGGTCAGCGACATCCCGGCCCACCGCGAGGTGGTGACGGAGGGCGAGAACGGTTTGATCGCCGATGTCCGTGACGAGGCGGGCTTTGCCGGCAAGATTTTGCTTTTGGCGGGCGACGAGACCCTGCGGCGAAGAATCGGCGATTTTACCGACGATTTTGCCGAGTGGGATCTGCCGGTGATGGTGCATCGCCAGGAAGAACTGTACGAACGATTGGCAGGCGAGCGGTGCCAATACCGCCGGGGAGCGAATCGATGAAGAAGATCAAAGGCAACCGGACGATCAATCCCGAGAAGTCCAACAAGATGATCTATGCGGTGGCGGGGGGGCTGCTGGTGGTTTTTTTCCTGTTCGGCTGGATGATCACCCGCGGTGGGGGAGGCAATGACGACCAGGCCCGCATGGAATCGGCCGTTTCCTATCTCAAGGACGTTACCGGCATCGGCACGTTGAGTTTTTTTCCGGCGGAAAACCGCCTGCGGGTGAACGTCGACGCATCCTTTACCGGCGAGCCCCCGGTGGTGGCCCATGCCGCCGCCATGCGGCTGCAAAACGCCCTTTCCCGTCCTGCGGTGGTGGAATGGCAGCAAGCGGGGCGGCTACTCTACCGGGTACGCACCGAGGCGGGGGGCGGGGCGGTCGAAGAGCGCTTTCCTACCCCTTGATCACCACCAGCGGGCGGATGCGGGCCACCCGGGTGGCCAGGCCCGCCCCTTCGGTGGAGGCCACCACCTGGTCGATCTTTTTGTAGGCCTCGGGGATCTCCTCCCGCAGTCCTTCGCTGCTGAAAGAGAAGACCCGGATGCCCCGTTCCGACATTCGCTCGCGGATCCCCTGGCTCATCGGGTGGCGAAGGGCCTGGTGGCGGCTGAGACGGCGTCCCGCGCCGTGGGCGGCCGAGCCGAACGAGATCTCCATAGCGGCGGCACCCCCCTTCATCACCCAGGAGGAACTGCCCATCGATCCGGGGAGGATCACCGGCTGGCCGATCTGGCGGTACTCCTCGGGGATGTCGGGCGAGGCGGCGGGAAAGGCCCGCGTCGCCCCCTTGCGGTGGACCAGCAGTTGCTGTTCCCGGCCCTGGACCCGGTGGGTCTCGACTTTGGCGATGTTGTGGGTCTGATCGTAGACCAGCCGCAGCCCCAGCTTTTCCCGGCCGGCGGCAAACGACCTCTCCAGGATTTCGATCACCCGTTGCTGGATTTGCTGGCGGTTGGCAAAGGCGAAGTTGGCGGCGGCGGCGAGGGCGGCCAGGTAGCGTTGCCCTTCGCTGGAATCGATCGGGGCGTGGATCAGCTGCGGATCGAGGCCGTGTAAACGGTCGAGGTGCTTGCGCCGGAAGAGCTCGATGTGGTCGCTGGCGATCTGGTGCCCAAAGCCGCGCGACCCGGTGTGGATGAGGATCGAAATCGTCCCCTGCCGCAGGCCGAAGGCCGAGGCGGCCGCCAGATCGGTCACCTCCTCGATGACACCGAATTCGAGGAAATGATTGCCCGAGCCGAGGGTGCCGACCTGGCTGGCTCCCCGCTCCCAGGCCCGTTCGGAGATCACCTCCGGCGAGTCGAAGTCGAGCCGCCCGTGCGATTCGGTGCGTTCCAGGTCTTTGGCGTCCCCCGCAGCGCAGCGGATGACCTCTTCGGCCCCCCTTTGAACGATGCGCAGCAGTTCGGGGCGGGAGAGCTTCTGCCCGCCTCGGTTCGCCAGGCCGGTGGGGATGCTGCGCAGCACCGCGCCGCCGATCTCTTCGGCTAGCGGGGCGAAAACGTCCGCGGGCAGGGTGGTGGCCAGCAGGCGGACGCCGCAGTTGATGTCGTAGCCGACGCCACCGGGCAGGACGATCCCTCCGCTTGCCGGGAAGGCGGCCACCCCGCCGATGCAAAAGCCGTAGCCCTGATGGATGTCGGGCATGGCCAGAGCGGGTCCCACAATGCCCGGTAGCGAGGCTACCGAGATCACCTGGCCGAGCGAATCGTCGGCTGCGGCATCTGCCAGCAGCTCTTCGCTGGCAAAGACCTCGGCATCGGTCTTCATGCCTCGGAGGGCGGTGCGGGGAAGTTGCCAACGGAACGGCGAGAGGGGGGTGAACAGGTTCGTTTCCATGCTACACGTCCATCACGAAATCGATCTCGAGCAGCCGGCCCCGCTGGCGCAGGGCCAGCCGGTGGTAGGTGACCGACTTGACCTCGCAGGCGGGCGGGGATGGAGCGGGCCGGGTGACGAGCCGGCAACGCAGGTGCCCTCGGCGCACGAAGAGGGCTTCCACCCGAGACACGATCCGCCCTTTCTCGTAGGCCAGGTAGAGGATTTCAGAAAGGAGGTTGACCAGGGCGTTTTCCAGACTGTCGCCGGCATGAGCGAACTCCCACCCGCTCTCGGGCTTTGCGGCGGCGGGGAACCCGGGAAACAGCAGGCTGGAAAGCCCTTCGACTGCGGCCACCACCAGCTCCGAGCGGCTGTCCCCCTCGGCGTGGATGCCGGTGTCGGCGGTAGTGGCAAAGAAAGAATGGTTTCGGTAGCTCATCTCCTCGTTCCCAATGCTTTTATGGTAGCACAAAACCCGATGGCCTACCGGGGCAAGCGGGGGATTCGCCTCCCTTGACAAGGAGAAAGGGGGAGTTTATCTTGGCCAAAGAGAGATTGGAAGCGAAACGCGAGGGTGCCCATGAGCGAGCCCATTATCTTGCCTCATGGAGGCTACCGCGACCTGCTTTCCTACCAGCGGGCCGAGATGGTCTACGACCTGACGGTGGAGTTCTGCGCCCGTTTCCTGGAGCGGCGCGACCGCACCGTCGACCAGATGGTCCAGGCCGCGCGCTCGGGGAAGCAGAACATCGTCGAGGGGAGCATGGCTTCGGGTACCTCCCGGGAGACCGAGATCAAGTTGACCGGGGTGGCCCGGGCCAGCCTCGAGGAGCTGCTGGTAGATACCGGGGATTTCCTGCGCGTCCGCGGCCTGCCCTCCTGGGAGCGAAATCACCCGGAGGTTCGCCGGCTTTCCGCCCTGTTGCGTACCCCGGGTTGTTCGGTGGAGACCCTTCGGGCGGCATTCGATTTGCACGATCCTGCGGTCGCTGCCAACGTGATCGCCGGACTGGTTCATGTTACCGGCTATCTCCTCGACCGCCAGCTGCGCGCCCTCGAGGAGCGATTCGTGAGCGAGGGAGGCTTGCGAGAACGGATGACCCAGGCGCGCCTGGCACACCGCCAAAAGGATCGTCGGTAGTTTTTCGTTCTCAAAGGGGTCTCTTTGCGGGGGGCTCAGGCCCGTGCAAACTTGTTCTGAACAAGGCAATGGGCTATAATTCGGGCTTTTCCCCCAGGGGAACGGGAGGTATTCATGAATGACAATCAGCCCCGCCAGGTCGCGGTGATCGCCATCGGCGGAAACGCCCTGTCCGACGGACGCAGTACCATCGAAGAGCAGATGAAGCGGGCCTATCAGGCCGCCCAGCTGGTGAAGGATCTCGTGCTTCGCGACTTCCACGTCGTGGTGGTGCACGGCAACGGCCCCCAGGTCGGCATGGCCTACCTGCGTCAGCTCGCCGGCATGAAAGAGAACATCCCGCCGATGGACCTGGCCCTGTGCGATGCCATGACCCAGGCCGAGATCGGCACCATGCTGGAGCTGGCCATCATCAATTCCATCAATCGCGAAAAACCCGGGATCGAAGTGCTGACCATCGTCTCCCAGGTCGAGGTGGCGGCGAGCGACCCCGCTTTCCAGAATCCCACCAAGCCGGTGGGCCCTTTCTACACCGCCGAGGAGGCGGAACAGGTCCGGCTGCGCTTTCCCGACTGGACGATGATCGAGGATTCGGGCCGGGGCTACCGCCGGGTGGTCCCCTCGCCGAAACCGCTCAAGGTGTTCGCCAGCAAGACCATCCCCGATGCCTTCCGCACCGCGAGTGTGGTCATCGCCGGCGGTGGTGGCGGGATCCCGGTGATTCGCAAGGGCGACAACACGTTCGAGATGATCGACGCGGTGATCGACAAAGACCGCACCTCGTGTCTGGTGGCCCTGGGCATCCGGGCCAGCCACTTTTTCCTCCTCACCGGGGTGCCCAGCGTCGCCATCCACTTCGGCACCACCGAGCAGCGGGCTCTGCACGACGTCTCGTTAACCGATGCCCGGCGCTACCTGGCCGAAGGCCATTTCCCCCCGGGCTCGATGGGGCCCAAGATCGAGGCGGCCATCGAGTTTGCCGCCGCCACCGGGGGGACCGCCATCATCACCAACTCCGAAAACATCACCCGGGCCATCGACGGCCAGGAGGGGACCCGCATCCACGGGGCTTAGTCCATGACCCCGCTGCGGCTGCTGCTGGTCAACCTCTACCACGAGGCGGGCGACGTGGGGGAGGCCAAGGCAAACCTGTACCGCGACCAATTGATCGAGGCGGGAAACCGGATCGGGCTTCCCCTGGAAATTTCCACCACCCGATCTCCCGAGGTTTCCTTCGACTCTTTTGCTGGAATTGTCCTCTCGGGATCTCACCTCATGGTCGGTGACGGCCAGTACCACCCAAAGCTCGCCGAGCGCGTTCGCCGATGCCAAACTCCGCTGCTCGGCATCTGCTACGGCCACCAGTTGCTGGCCCGATCGTTCGGCGGCCTCGTGGCCCGTGATAAGCGCCGCCACGACGGCCCCGAGGAACTTCGCCGATTGGTGGCATCGCCCCTCTTTTCGGACCTGCCCGAGCGCTTCGTCATGGCCGAGAGCCACGAAGAGGTGGTTGTCGACTGCGCCCCGCTGCGGGAGCACTTCGACCTGCTGGCGGTGAATGCTGAAGGGGGCGTCGAAGCGATCGCCCATCGCAAATGGCCTCTCTACGGCGTGCAGTTCCACCCCGAGCGCTCGAAAGAACCCGGGCTCCTCCTGCTGGCTGGTTTTCTCCAGCTGGCCCGGCGGAGTTGAGCGTTTGCCTTTCCTGAGACCGGACCGGTAACGCCGTGGGCATAATGGAGCAGACCAGAATCGACAAGTGGCTCTGGGCCGTTCGCCTGTTCAAGACCCGCAGCCAGGCGACCGATGCCTGTCGCGGCGGCCGGGTGCGCATCGGCGATTTGGCGGTCAAGCCGGCCCACGTGGTCCGGCCCGGCGATGTGGTCGTGCTTCAGGTGCCCCCCATCGAACGTCGTTTCCGGGTGATCGGCATCCTGGAGAAACGGGTCTCCGCAACCATTGCCCGGGCGCTGCTCGACGAAATCACTCCGCCCGAAGACCTGGCCCGGCTGGAGGCGATGCGCACCGATCCCGGCCTGTTCTTCGTGGCCGTGCGGGCCAAGGGCAGTGGTCGGCCCACCAAACGGGAGCGACGCGAACTCGGTAAATGGAAAGCCGAT
>CAZTNO010000012.1:0-22313 GCA_964614865.1 uncultured Clostridia bacterium | reverse complement strand
CCGCCGGGTTCTCCGACCACACCGAGGGGATCGCCCACGCCGTGGCCGCCGCCGCCCTGGGCGCCCGCTGGCTGGAAAAGCACTTCACCCTGGACAAGACGCTGCCCGGCCCCGATCACCGCCTGTCGGCCACGCCCTCGGAGCTGCGCACCCTGGTTGACGCCATCCGGGCGATCGAACCCTCGCTGCAGACCCGCCGGAAAGCATGGCTGGCCCCCGGCGAGGACCAGGAGCGAAAACTCGGCAGGCGCAGCCTGTGCGCCAGCCGCGACATCGCCGCCGGCGAGCCCCTGTCGCCGGACAACACCGCCCTCAAGCGGCCCGCTTTCGGCATCCCCCCGGGCGAGGCCCCCCTGGCCATGGGGAGGCGCGCCGTCGCCGCGATCGCCGCCGAGCAGTGGATCACCTGGGAGATGGTGGAGTAGATGCGCTCCCCGAGGCGGCCATGAAGACCTGGATCGAGGTCCACGGGAAGAGGCTGCTGCACAACCTCGACCTCTTCCGGCGGCAGACGCCGGGGCAGGTCATGATGGTGGTCAAGGCCAACGCCTACGGCCACGGCCTCGACCCGGTGATCCCGCTGGTCGGTGGTTGCCGGCAGATCGACTACCTGGTCGTCGACTCGGTGAGCGAAGGCCTGATATGCCAGCGGCTCGGAACCGAAAAACCGATCCTGGTGATCGGCTGGACCGACCGCGACGAGATCGAGGCGCTGGTGAACGCCGGCCTCGAAACGGTGGCCGCCTCCGAGGAACACCTGAAACTGATCCATACCGTGGCCCGCAAGCTGAAGAAGCGGGCCCGCATCCACCTGAAAATCGAAACCGGCACCTCGCGCCTGGGCATCGATCCCGCCCGCCTGCCCGCCCTGCTGCCGCTGCTGGCCAATCCCGCGTTGGAATGGGTGGCGGCCTACTCCCACTTCGCCAACATCGAGGACACCTCGGACTCTTCGTACGCCATGCGCCAGCTGGCCGTGTTCCGGCGGGCGCTGGCCTCGCTGCCGGTGGCCCCCCACATGCTCCACTTCTCGTGCTCGGCTTCGGCCCTCCTGTTTCCGCAAACCCACTTCGACGCCGTCCGCATCGGCATCTCGGCCTACGGCTACTGGCCGTCCAAGCAGACCTACGTGTCGGCCCTGGAAAAACACCGCAAGCCGGTCTCGCTGTTGCCGGCGCTGAGCTGGCATGCCCGCATCGCCCAGGTGAAGAAACTGCCCAAAGGAACCCCGATCGGATACGGATTGACCTACAAGACCCTGCACCCCACCCGGGTGGCGGTCATCCCGGTCGGCTACCACGAAGGGTACGACCGGCGCCTGTCCAATGCGGCGCACGTCCTGATCCGCGGCATCCCGGCTCCGGTCCGCGGCCGCATCTGCATGAACATGTTCATGGTCGAAGTCACCCACATCCCGGCGGTGAAAGCGGGAGAGCCCGTCTCCCTGATCGGCTGGGAGGGAGAGGAAGCGGTCACCGCCGACACCCTGGCCGAATGGGCGGGATCGATCCACTACGAAGTCCTCTGCCGCCTCTCGCCGTTGATCCCGCGCATCGTTTCGTAAATGCAAATGGAACCAGGGGGACACTCCCTGCGTTGATAGGTGTGTATGCAGAACGAACTGATGATCGAACGTTGGCAACAAGGTGACCAGGAGGGCTGGAATATGATCGTGCAGACCCACGGCAAGCAGATCTACAACCTGGCCCTGCACTTCATCGGCAACCGCGACGAGGCCGCCGACATCACCCAGGAGATCTTCCTGAAGCTGTACCAGAACCGGGAAAAGTTTCACCCCGACCGCAACCTCACCTCCTGGATCCTGACCCTCTCGCGCAACCACTGCATCGATTACTGGCGGCGCAACCGTAAACACCAGTCCACCGACGAAGTAAACGAGCAGATCTCCGATCACGGGCCCACCCCGGAGGAAAACGAAGTCCGGCGCAGCGATATCGAGCGCCTGCGCAACGGGTTGTTGCGACTCGACCCCGAACAGCGCATCCTGCTCACCCTGAGAGACATCCAGGATCTGACCTACGACGAGATCGCCCTGCGGCTCGACATCCCGCTGGGGACCGTCAAGTCCCGGATCAACCGGGCCCGGGCCCGCTTGGCCCGTATTCTGCTGGACACCGAGGCATGCCATGACCTGTCTACAAATTGAAGAACGGCTCTCCTCCTATCTGGAGGGCGATCTTTCCACCGCCGAGACGGCGGCAGTCGCCGCCCACCTGGAACAGTGCGCACCCTGCCGCCAGCTGGCAGCGCGCCTCGAGGAGCTGCCCGGTGAACTGGCCGCCCTCCAGGAAGAGCTGCCCTTCTTCCTGAAGAACCGGCTGCTCAACATCCCCGAAACCCTGGCCGCAGAAACGGACCGGTTCGCCCGCTGGGTGCCCTGGTCACGCTGGGTCGCCGCCGGCATCGGCACCGTGCTGCTCTCGCTGAACCTGTTCTACTTCACCAACATCGTCCCCCCGGCCCACCGCTACGTTCACCGGACGGTTGCCCGGGTGGAGACGCTGGCCGCCCGGGTGGGGGGTGTGGTGGAGCGATTGCGCGAATCCAAAGATTTTTTTCTCTACGCCTTCTTCCCCAGGCGGGAAGACCCGGTCCGGGGGGACAGCAACCGGAAAAAGGCGATGAACGAGCGTTCCCCCGAAAAAGGAGTTCACCATGGCTGACCGCACCCAACAAAGCAAGAGTCCCGTATTGGCCAGTTTTTTGTCCATCGTTCCCGGCTGCGGCCAGTTTTATTTGGGAAACCTCCTCAAGGGGATCGCCCACCTGCTGGTCTTCGCCGGTTTGATCACCCTGGCCAATCACGCCGGAGGAGACGACGAGGTGGTTTTCGCCCTGATGATCGCCGGCTTCTACATTTTCCAGATCTTCGACACCTACCGGGATGCGCAACGGACCCGCCCGATTGTTTCCGATGGAACAGCCCAGGAAAATGAAGAAGAGCTCTCGCTGTTCTGGGCGATCGCCGTGCTGGTCACCGGGGTGGCGTTCCAGCTCTCCAACCTCGAGCTGATTTCGCTGCGCCAGATTTCCAGGCTGTGGCCCCTGATCCTGATCGTTCTCGGCGTCAAGCTGTTGGTCGACTATTTTCACAAGGGAGAGAAATAACATGAGCAACCAAGCCAAGGGATCGATCACCGGCGGAATCATCCTCCTCGTCATCGGCACCCTGTTCCTGCTGCACAACATCGGCGTGAACATCCACATCTGGGACTTTTTGGGCAAGTACTGGCCGTTGATCCTGATCGGCATCGGCATCAAGAACATCTACCTCTTTTTGCAGAAGAAACCATGAAACGCAACGAGTTCTTCCTGGTCGTTTTGCTGATCGTGTTCGGATTGGTTTATCGGGCCGTGGAAGAGGGGCGCCGTGAGATCAAGGTGGGCTTTTCCGCTGGCAAAACCGACTTGCTCAGCAAACACTACCGGGATTTCCCTCGGCCCGAGGCCGCCTTTTCCGGGATCGACGAGATCGTCCTCGACAATCCAGCCGGCACCGTCGAGGTCGCACCCGCCCCCGCAGGGCAAACCACCCTGAACACGACCGTGCGCATCCACCACGACGATCCGGCGCTCGCCGAACCCATCGCCAAAAGGCTTCGGGTCGAAACCCGACAGGAGGGAAAGCGCCTGACCGTCACCGTCCGCTCCGACGACGAGTTCCCCTACCGGCGGGTTCGCGTCTTCCTCTCGCTGCGGGTGCCCACCGGCGCGACCCTCGACCTCAAGAACCGCTTCGGACGGGTCGATGTGCTGGGCGCCGGCCGTACCGTCCGTCTGGACGGGAAGTACGGCGACATCCGGGTGGAAGGGATCGCTGGCCCGTTGTTTCTCAGCCACGGGTACGGCACCTTGCGGGTGGCCCGGGTCGAGGGGCGGGGGCAGATCGAAACCAAGTACTCCACCGTCGATGTGCAGGATGTCGGCGAACTCTCCTACTCGGGGAAATACGCCACCACGTCGATCCAGCGCATCAAGGGGCTTGCCGGGATCCAGTGCGCCTACGGCCCCCTCACCCTCGACACGGCAGGGCGGGTCGAACTCGAAGGCAAGCACAGCAAGATCACCTTGCGCAACGTAACCGAAGGGGTGCGCCTGGAAAATTCCTACGAGGAGGTCGCCCTGGAACGGTGCGGCGGGAGCCTGCAACTCGCCGGCAAGTACTGCCGGATGCGGCTCACCGACATCAACGCCGATTCGCTGGTGATCGAAAACGCCTACAATCAGGTGAGCGTCGACCGTTTTTCGGGCAAGACCCTGGACATCGTCCATCGCAACGGCGACCTGAAGTTGAAGGTGCTGCGGGTCGAGGAGCGGATCACCGTCGATGCCCGTTATGCCAACGTCGAGATGGAATACCCCGCCGGCCTTACCCCGACCCTCTCGCTCAGCACCCGCCACGGCGATATCCGCAACCACACCCCTCGCAGTTTCGGCACCACTTCGGAACGGGACGCGACCGAGGTCAGCGTGGCGGGCAACAAGCCCGAGATCCACGTGAAGGCTGCCTACGGCAACATCGAATTAAGCGAAACCCTGCTGGAAAAAATGGATTGATTGTTCTGGCGAGCGGCCGCCGATTTGGCGACACCCCGTTTTTTTGCTAGAATCGACCTATCCGGTCGGCGCTTTGCAAAACGCCGGGGGGTTTCACAAGAAGGCCCTTCAGACCATGAGCGATTTCCAGAACACCATCCAGGCGCTGCTGGCCAAAGCCGAGCAAACCGACGACTTCCGCTTCCGCATGCTGCTCGAGGAAGCGGTGAAGGCCAACAAAGAGGAAGCCGTCCCCCTCCTGTCGAGCCTGATCCTCTCCCGACAGCTCTCGCTGAAAATCCGGCAAAACATCATCCGCTCGGTGGGGTACCTGCAGTTCCCCACCCTGCTCATCCCCCTGAAGAAGACCGTCGACGACGACCCGAACATCCAGCTGAAAAAAGAAGCGGTGATCGCGATCTCCAAGTTCAACAACCAGCGGGCGCTCAACCTCCTCAACGCCACCCTGAGCAACATCCGCGACCCGATGCTGCTCGGCACCATCAACGCCGAGATCGGCCGCATCAAGCAGAACAACCCGATCCTGGGGCTGCTGCCAAAATTTCTGGAGGGGTCCAACAACCCCAAGCTTCACCGCATCAGCGTCCAGATCCTCAAGAAGATCATCACCCCGACCGACTGCCAGGCGCTTCTGCCCTACCTGAACGCCAGCGATGCCCTGATCGCCGAGGGGGCCTACGAGATACTCTGCGAGCGGGCCGAAGTCACCTGCCACTCCTTTCTGTTCGGCTATTTCGAAACCCATGCCACCTCGCCGGTGGAGATCGATACCGTCGTCACCCTGCTGACCCGGTTGGAGCGCTTCCTCTCCCGAAGCCCGGAACTCATCCCGCCCCGCTTTCCCTGGCTGCGCCAGTGGACCGAGCATGGCGACCCCCGGCTGCTGGAGATCGGGCTGACCATCCTGACCGCCTCGCCCGATCCGCAGACGTGGGCGTACTTGCGGGAGCTCTACCAGCAGCGGGAAGAGCTCCGGTTGCCCCTCGCCGAAAAGATGGCCCCTTCCCCGCTGGGATCGACGTTCCTGATCGGCGAGTTCATGAAAGATCCCGAAGGCCAGCGCTCCCTGATCCCGCCGCTGCTCTTCAGCGAACCCGGTTGCCGCCACCTGACCGGGGCGCTGCCCTCCTTTTCGGATTCGCTGCAACAAACGATTCTGGAAGCCGTGCCCGCAGAGCACTATCCCCTGTTCCGCCATCACTTTCACCAGGCGCTGCACTCCGAAGATTTCCCGAAACAGAAGGCCGCCCTGGCGGCGATCCACCGGGTAAACGACTTCCAGGCGCGTGCGGTGCTGTTTGCCGCCGAAAACGAGCCCTTGTGGCAACGGGTGATCGAGGAGTACATGCAGGTCACCAGCGACCTGTTTCCGGTGCTGACCCTCGTCTCCCTCTTCAGCCGGCCGCGGATCGACCCCCAGTCGCTCCCGAAGTTTCGCCGTTTCCTTTCGGCCGCCCCGCAAATCCTGGAGCGCGAACCCGTTGTCGATGCGGTGAACAAAGAGGTCTTCCTCCTTCTCTTCCGGACCCTGCTCGGACAGGCCAGCCAGAAACTGATCCCGTTCCTGCTGGTGTTGCTCAAGAAAATGAAGACCCTCGACAGCGGGGTGTACTGGAACCTGCAAGGGGCCCTGAAACTCTACCTGGAAAATCGCGGTGACAACCTTTCGGCTGAAGAGAAAAACGAGATCAAGAAGATTCGCGACGAGTTCAACCAGATCGCCCTGGCCATCAGCCGCCTCAACGACGAAACCAAGCGGATCGCCCAGTTTTTGAGCCTGACTCCCCCCGATTTCGACGCGCTCGAGGGGCTCGTGCAGTCGGCCCCCCTGTCTTTGACCTTGCACCGCGAAGAGGTGCTTGGCTGTATCCGCTCCGCCTTGCGCAGCCAGAACAGCCACACCGTCACCAAGGCGTTGCAGTTTCTGAACCGCCAGCCCGGTTTTGCCGCCTTTCTCCAGGGTGAGTTCCAGGGCATCGCAGACCCGATCACCGGCCCCGCTCAAGCGCTATTGCTCGACCTGCGCCGCAGTGCCCTCCCCCCTCCACGCTTTATCCTGCGCCTGGAAGATGCCGGGTGGCGAAACGCCTTGATGGACCAGTTGACCATCCTGTTCCCCGAAATCGGGCTCGTCGAGACCGCCACGGTGCTCCCCTCCGACCTGCTCTGCGCCGACGCGGCGGGATTGCGGGAGATCCTGGCGTTCCCGGCCAACAAGGTGGGCCGCATTTTTCTTTTCCTGGCCAATGCCGCCGAATTCGCCCCGTACAAAGAGCTCAAACCGGTCTCCTTCCTCCCCCCGTACAGCTTGAACCGGGTGTTCAAGGCGGTCGGCAAGGATTTTTTCGTTTTTCCTTTCTCCCCCCCTCGCTGATTGACCGCGCCCCAGGAAAAGCGCTATAGTGAAGGGAGAGGGGCTCGAAAACAAACATGAACTCGCTGATCCAGATTCTGGCAGGCAACCAGCTGCTCCTGTTGTTCACCGTCATCGGGCTCGGATTCCTGGTCGGCCACGTGCGAATCTTCGGCTTCCGCCTGGGGGTGTCGGCGGTGCTGTTCGTCGGCATCGCCTTCGGCGCCCTCGACCCCCGACTCGGTTTGCCGGAGCACATCTACATCATCGGTCTGGTCCTGTTCGTGTACGCCATCGGCATCCAGTCGGGCCCGGGGTTCTTCGTCTCTTTCCAGAAGAGGGGGCTGCGCGCCAACCTCACCGCGGTGCTGGTGTTGACCACGGTGGCCCTGCTGATGGCACTGGGGGCCCGCCTGTTCCATTTGCCCGCCCCCCTCGCCGCCGGCGTCTTCTGCGGGGCCCTGACCAACACCCCAGCCCTGGCCGCCACGGTGGAAACAGTCAAGAATCTCTCCACCCAGTTGCCGGCCCAGGAAGCGGCCCAGATGGCCACCCAGCCGGTGGTTGCCTACGGCCTCGCCTATCCGTTCGGCGTGCTGGGGGTGATTCTCTGGTTCCACCTCTTTTCCCGCCTGTTTTGCCGGCAGATCGCCAAGGAAGAGCAGCAACGGTTGATCCGCGAGCAGGACGCCTCGATCCGTTCCCAGACCTTTCTGGTCACCAATCCCGCCCTGTTCCACAAGCCGATCGGTGAACTGCTGGCCTTGATCCCCGACCGGCGGTTCTCGATCAGCCGCATCAAGAAGGGGGAGAGCGTCTCGGTGATCGCCCCCGCGACCTTGCTGGAAAGGGGCGACCGGGTGGTGGCCGTGGGGACGCCCGAAGAACTGCAGCGGGCCCACATCCTTTTCGGAGAGGTCTCCGCCGAGCACCTGCAGGCCGAAGTGGGCGACATCCTGCACCGCAGGTTCTTTGTCTCCAGCCCCGAAGCGGTGGGAAAGACGGTGGCCGAATTGGCCCTCGAGTCGCGTTTTTCGGCCACCATCACCCGGCTGCAGCGCGGCGACGTCGAGTTCGTCCCCTCTCCCGGCACCGTGCTGGAACGTGGAGACCGGATCCGTGTCGTCTGCCGCAAAGAGTCCTTCCCGGCGCTCGGAAACTTTCTGGGCGATTCGGTGCAGGCCATCGCCGAAACCGATTTCCTCTCCCTCTCGCTCGGGATCGTGATCGGGGTCTTTGTCGGCATGATCCCCCTGCCATTGCCCGGTGGAGTGGTCTTCAAACTCGGCTTTGCCGGAGGGCCCTTGATCGTCGCCCTCCTCCTCGGCCGCCTGGAGCGGACGGGGCCGATCACCTGGAGCCTCCCTTTCACCGCCAACCTCGTGCTGCGTCAGACCGGGCTCGTCTTCTTTCTGGCCGGAATCGGCACCAAGGCGGGAGCGGGACTGCTGGCCACCTTGCGCGCCGGGGGGTTGTGGCTGATCATCGCCGGAGCCCTGGTGACCAGTGGCGTCACCGTGGCCACCATTCTGATCTCGCTACGCAAGTTTCACCTCCCGTTCGCCGCGGTGATGGGGATGACGGCAGGCATTCACACCCAGCCCGCCTGCCTGGCCTACGCCAGCCAGCAATCTCCCGGCGAGTTGCCCAATATCTGGTACGCCACCGTCTACCCGGCAGCCATGGTCACCAAAATCCTGCTGGCCCAGTTGCTGGTCACCTTCCTCTTTTGAGAGGGGAACACTTTGGGGGAAAGCACCCATGATCCACGGTATCGGCATCGACCATCTGGAAATCTCGCGCATGGAGCGGCTGGTGATCCACGACGACGGGTTCGCTACCCGGGTGTTCACCGCCGCCGAAATCGCCTATTGCCGGAGCCAATGTCGGCCCGCCCAACACTTCGCCGCCCGGTTTTGCGCCAAGGAGGCTTTTTTCAAGGCGCTGGGGACCGGTTGGCGCCACGGCATGGACTGGATCGAAATCGAAGTGCGCCGGGACGCCCAGGGGTGCCCGGGCATTGCGCTGACAGGCAAGGCGGCGCAGGTTTTTTGCGAACGGGGCTGCGGCCGAATTTTCCTGTCGATGTCCCACTCCCGCGAGACCGCCATGGCCATGGTGACCATCGAAACGCAGGAGGATCCCGGCGAGTGAATCCCGGCTGGTAAAAAAGGGGGAGGGGTTACTTCAGGCGGATCAGGTTGGTGGTGATCATGCCGAAGATGATGCGCGATGTGTCGTAAATGTTGATGCCGGTTTCCCGGGAAATCTCGTTGATGCTCTTCTGCCCGTTGATCTTGGAAATGATCAGCCATTCCAGGGTGGAGAGAGAGATCTTGCGCCGTTCCTGGCGATCGATCTCGTTGAACTCGGGCACGGCGTCAATCGAGCCGATCTTGCGGTTCAGCAACTTCCACTCGTCGATGCGCCGGGCGGCCTCCATCAGCAGCGAGGTGATCGGCCGCTGAACGGTGGTCGGCACGTTGAACTCGCCCTCCTCGATGACGAATTCGCCGTCACTCCAGGAGATCAGGGTGAAAATCGCGTCCTCGCCGGAGAACTCCTCGACCTCGGCATGCACGATTTCGCCGGCTTTCAGATAGATGTATCCCTTCAAGCCGTTTCCCCGGGTGAGGACGAAACGCCCGGTCTGCCGCGAATTGGACACCAACTGGATGATGTCGGCCAGGTTGATCGAAGTGAGTGACCCCTTTAGGCTCATGAATGTACCACGTCCGGATGGTACCTAACAATGGGGGGGGTTGTCAATAGCATTCGTTTTTTTCCGCGATCCCTCGCTCCCCCCTTTGCGACCCTTTGCCGATAACCCGCCATCCTCTATAATGCGGCCATGATGGAAGTCAACCAACGCATCGACGAGCTCTCCCGCCAGTTACTCGAATACCAAAGGCTCTACTACGTCGAGAACCGCCCGGCGATTTCCGACCGCCAGTACGATCTGCTGTTCGACGAGTTGCTGCGGTTGGAAGGGGCCCACCCCGAGTGGGTGCGGGCCAACTCCCCCAGCCGCCGGATCGGTTCCGATCTCGACCAGCTCCTGGTCGACCGCCCCCACCTCATTCCGGTGCTCAGTCTCGACAAGGTCTACCAGGCGGGCGAGTTGCTGGCCTGGGCGCGCAAAGTCCTGGCCAGCGTGCCCGGGGAGAGCGGCTTTACCGTCGAGGAAAAAGTCGACGGCGCCTCGATCGTGCTCTACTATCGCGACGGTCAGCTGGAGTACGCCCTCACCCGGGGCAACGGCCTGCGCGGCAACGATGTCACCGAAAACGTCCGTACCATCGGTCAGGTGCCTTTGCAGATCGCCGAGAAAGCCCCGTTGGCGGTGCGCGGCGAGATCTTTCTGAACCGCGAGGAGTTTCACCGCCTCAACCGCTTGCAGGAAACCCCGTTCGCCAATCCGCGCAACCTGGCGGCCGGGACCCTGCGCAGCGTCCGCTCCAGGAGCGTGGCCCAGGTGCCGCTCCGTTTCGTCGCCTACGAAGCCCATTTCCAGCAGATCGATATCGGCGGGCAAAGCGAATCGCTTCACCGTTTGGCCGGGCTGGGGTTTCCCCTGCCCCTCGCTTTGGCCTTCTTTTGCGATTCCGAGGGGCCGCGCGCGACCTTTCTCGGCTACTTTCCCGACAAGCGGTGCGCCTCTCTCGACGAATTGCCCGACTTTCTGGCGGAACGGACCCGATCGCGCGGCGAACTCCCCTACGATACCGACGGGCTGGTAGTCAAGCTCGACTCGATCCCGCTGCGCCAGTCTCTCGGCTCCACCTCTCACCATCCCCGCTGGGCCATGGCCTTCAAATTCGATGCCCCGCAAGCCGAAACCGTGTTGCTGGGCGTGCAGGTCCAGGTGGGACGCAACGGCCGCGTGACTCCGGTGGCCCTCCTGAAACCGGTAGCCCTGTCTGGCAGCCAGGTGTCCCGGGCCACCCTGCACAACCAGGAGTACATCGATTCGCTCGAGCTAGGTATCGGTGACCGGGTGGCCATCTCCAGGAGGGGGGACGTCATTCCCGCCGTGGACGAGGTGGTGGAGAAAGCCGAACACACCCCTGGCGTGTTTCGCCTCCCCGCCAGCTGCCCTTTCTGTGCCACCGCCCTGACCCGGATCGGAGCGCACCACTTCTGCCCCAACGAGGAGTGCCCCCAGCGGCAGTTGCGTGCCCTGGTTCACTTCACCGGCAAAGGGGGGCTCGACATCGACTCGCTGGGCGAGAAAACCCTGGCGTTGCTATTTTCCCGGGGCTGGATCCGCACCCCGGCCGATTTGATGGAGTTTGCCCCCGAAAAACTCCGCGGAGTCCCCGGGTTTGCCGAAAAGAAAATCGACCGCATCGCCCGGAGCCTGCTCGAGGCCAGGAAAGCCCCCTTTTCCCGCCTGCTGATCGCATTGGGTTTCGAATCGCTGGGCCCCTCGGTGATCGACGCGTTGTTCCAGGCAGGTTTCCGCTCGCTCGAAGACTTGACCGCTGCGGCCGCGGGGGGGGATCCTGCCGTTTTTTCCAACATCCCCGGCATCGGCCCCATTCTCGGCGAGGCCCTGGTGCGACATCTGACGGCCGCGGGGCCGTTAAACCAACTCGGCCGCCTGGCCGCCCTGGGTTTTTCGATGGCCGCTGGCCCTTTGCCGGCAAACCCCGCCCCCAGGCCGGGGATCTTTTCGGGGCAGGTCTGGGTGCTCACCGGCACTTTGGATTCCTTTTCCCCGCGAGCCAAAGCCGCGCACGAGATCGAGAGTCGCGGCGGGAAGGTGGCCCCGCGAATCACCGCCGACACCACCCACCTGCTCTGCGGAGAGGATCCGGGATCGAAGCGGACCCAGGCCCAAAAAAACGGGGTGACGATCGTCTCCGAAGAGACCTTTTTGCTGTGGCTGGAAGAAGACCGCGGCCCCACCCCGGCGGGGGAGGGGCCGCGGAAAAGCGGTTAGCGAGGGCCTAGTCGTTCTTGCGTCGAGCCGCCCCGGAAGAGGACGAAGACGACGAAGAGGCGGAAGAGCCCGAACTGCGGGAGACGCCGGACGACCCCCGCGCAGAGCCCCCCCCCGAAGAGGAGGAGCCCCCGATCGAGGGACGGGATACCGACGCCCCGCTGCGGGAGGGCCGGGAAAACACCGCGGAGCCGCTGTCGCCGCCGCTCGACCGGTACGAGCGCGAGCCTCCCACCGAACGGGTTTGCGAGCGGAAGCTCTGGTTCTCCCCCCCGTAGCTGCGGTTGGAATCCCGCGAGCCGTAGGCAAAGGTGGTCGGCTCCTCTTTCTTTTTCACCGTCGAGGAGGAGTCCGAACGATCGGTGGCCGAATCGTCTTCGTCGTTGCGACGGACCCGGGTCGAATCGGACTGCGATTCGTCTTTGCGGACCCGGGTCTTGTTTTCGTCACGGTTTGCCTTGTCGGATCGCCAGGTGCTTTCGGAACGGGTTTCCGAATCCCGTTCCTGGCGACGAACCACGGGTTCGCCGTAGTTGCGGCGTTGTTCACGGCCGCCCGAATAGCGGGAAGAACCCCGGTCGTTATCCACCGTCTTTTCCCGGCCCCACCTGACGCGAGTAGCCCCCCCCGACAAGGTGGCTGTACCGGCCTGCGGATCGCCGCGCACCGTCGAAACCACCGCGTTGGCCTTGTAGACCACGGCCCGCCCGCGGGCGTTGGTCAAGGTGACTTTGCTCGTCCCGAAACGGGAATCGGGTGCCACCCCGCGAAAGGTGATGGCGCGATCGGGCCCGCTGCTTTTCAAGCCATCCCGACGCACGGCCACCCGGGCGAGGTTGGCCGAACCCAGCTCGCCTTTGCGGATCACGATCGTCGAACGGTCACGGTGAGGAAAACCGTGGCGCCGATGGTCGTAGTGCCGGTCCCAGCGGTTGTTCACGATGAAGATCGGCCGATTCCAGTGACTCAGCGGCGACCAGCAGTAGTAATCGTTGTCCCAGCCCCACGACACCCAGGCAGGCGACCAACGATAGCCGGGCACCCAGCACCAACCCGATGAGTGGTCCCAGTGCCAACGGCCGTAATGGAAGGTGATCCAGCCCCAGGGGTCGTACGAGGTCCAGGTGTAGCCGTAGTGGGGATGCCACACCCAACGTCCGTTGCTGTATGGGCGCCAGTCGGAATCCACCGAGTAGGGCATCCAGACATTGCAGCCGTACTCGCTCATGTAATTCCAGCGTCCCGAACGGGTGAGTTCGTATTCGAAATCTTCGTAGCCGCGGTCCAGGTAACGGGACGACGCGTAGCGCGAGGTCTCTTTGCCACGTCCGAGTTCCTCGTGCCAGCGATCGAACTCATCCCGGTCGGTGGCGTAGAAGTAGAACGGCCGTTCGCGGAACTGGCCCTGCGACATCACCGTTTTCTGATTGTCCCGCACCGTGCGGTTGGTCCGCCCACCGGCAACCTCGGCCGCCCCGTCGTGCACGTAGACTTCGGTCTGCCCGTCGCCGAGCACGTTCACCCGGAAGATACCGCGGGCCAGCACGAATACGCCGCAATCGGGCGTCTGCAGTTCGATGTCCTTCTCGTTGTCCAGGTTGGAGACGTCCAGGTAAACCCCGCCACGCAGGATCTTCACCGTGAAATCGGTGTGCTGTAGCGCCGGGGCCCGGGTGAGCTCGATCTCGGAATCGACGTCGAGCAACAGGGTGTTGCCGCGCCCCAGGTACAATTCGAGGCGTCCCTCGGTGGTGGAGACCCGGTCTCCCTCGAAGACGGGGAGGTTCACCACCGCCTCCTCGTTGCCCTCCTCGTAGGAGCGCTCCACTGCGGCCTCGCCTTCCACGGTCCGAACCCGGACCACTTTCGCATCGTCGTAGTAACGGGCTTCGGTGGTCGGCTCGGCGGATGAGGCGATCAACCCCACGCCCAGCAGCAACCCCGCCAGCAAACCGATCGTTGTCTGTTTCATGGAAACCTCCTGCCACTCCATTCTATGCAATCGCCATGCCAAAAAAACACAAAAAAATCGTTACCGAAAAAGGACACATCGCCAGGGTCCCCCCCGGAAAAAGGGGACAGCTGGCGGCTCAACCGCTCGTTTCGTTTCCGGAACCCGCTCCATGCCAGAGGCGGGAGGTGCCGGCACCGCAGGCGATCAGGCTGCGCATGGCCTCCTCGACCGTCACCGGCAGCTGGGTCACGCGCTCTTCGGGCAGATGGAAGATGTTGCCGGTGGTGGGATTGAGCCCGGAGGGGGCAAACACCGTCACCCACCCCCCCGGATGACGATCGGTGACAAACGCGGTCTGCAGAGTCGGGGAGTCGAAGGGGCGCACCAGCACCACCGCGAAGAAATCGGTTTTCGTCTGACCCAGAAACTGATTCACGATCTCGCGGATCAGGTTGTAGCCGGGGGCAACCCGCAAAAAACGCGCCTCCACCTGACGGTGCAACCAATGGCCGAAACGGGTTTTCACCATCACGCCGACCAGAAAGCAAACCCCCAGGATCAGGAACACCGCCACGATCTCGGCCAACACCCGGGGAGGCTGCGAAGCCGCCATCAAGGCGTTGGTCACCGGCTCAACCAAGGCAACCACCTTGGTACGCAGCCATTGGAACACGATCCAGAGCAGGATCACGGGCAAGAGCACCGCCACCCCGCCCAGGAACGTGGTCTTCAGCAAACCCTTGAACCGGCCCATGCTCCCCCTCTCCCCCCGGTCAGGCCCCCAAACGGGGCGGGGGGGATCAAACGGAATCGGTGTCTTCCAACTTCACCTTGTCGAGGGCCTTGAGCTGGTCCCCCGGCTTGAGGTTGATGATCTTCACTCCCTGGGTGGCCCGCCCCTGCGAACGGATGCCGGCCGAATCCTGCTTGTTGAGGATCCCCTTTTCGGAGCTGAGGATGATTTCGTTGTTCTCGCCCAGGGTGACCAGGCCGATCACCTTGCCGATCTTGTCGTTGATGCGGATGTTGATGAGCCCCTTGCCGCCGCGGGTCTGCAGCCGGTACAAGCTCAGATCCGACTTCTTGCCGTAGCCGTTCTGGGTAACGGTCAGGATGTAGCGCACTTCGGGCCCGATCACATCGGCCCCGACCAGGTGGTCTCCGGCATCCAGGCGGATCCCGGTCACCCCGCGCGCCCCGCGCCCCATCTCGCGCACGTCTTTTTCGTGGAACTTGATGGCCTTCCCCAGGTGGGTGCCCAGAATCACTTCGCTTTCCCCGTTGGTCAACTGCGCTTCGAAAAGCGAATCGCCCTCGGCCACCTCGGCGGCGATGATCCCCGCCAGGCGGGGATGGGAGAAGGCCGCAAGCGACGTTTTCTTGACGATGCCCTGGCGGGAGAACAGCATCACGTATCGGTCGGCGGCAAACTCCTTGACGTTGATCACCGAGCACACCTTCTCGTCGTCGCCGATGTTGATCAGGCGGTTGAGCGGCTTGCCCCGGCCGGTGCTGTCGCCCTCGGGGATGTCGTACACCTTCACCCAGAACATCCGTCCCCGCTCGGTGAACACCAGGATGTAATCGTGGGCCGAAGCGACGAACACCCGGGAGATGGCGTCCTCTTCCTTGAGGCTGATCCCGCGCCGGCCCACCGTCCCCCGGTTCTGGCTCTTGTAGGAGCTGAGGGTGGTGCGCTTGATGTAGGCGTTGTTGGTGTAGGAGATGACGAAATCCTCGTCCTTGATCAGGTCCTCGATGCGCATCTCGGACAGTTCCTTGTCCACGATCACCGTCCGGCGGCGGTCACCGAAGTCTTCCTTGGCCGCGAGCAGCTCTTCCTTGATCAGCTGAAGGAGCAACCGCTCGCTGGCCAGCAGTTCCTTCAGGTAGTTGATGAGCTTGAGGAGTTCGATGTACTCGTTTTCCAGTTTCTCGATCTCGAGCCCGGTCAGCCGGTAGAGCTGCATCTCCAGGATGGCGTCGCACTGCAGTTCGGACAGGGGGAGTTTCGACATCAGCGAGGCCTTGGCCTCGGGCCGGCTCTTGCTTGACCGGATGATGCGGATCACCAGGTCGAGCTTGTCGAGGGCGATCTTCAACCCTTCGATGATATGGGCCCGCTTTTCGGCCTTGTCGAGCTCGAAAATCGAGCGGCGCCGCACGATCTCGCGCCGGTGGCCCAGAAAGTGGTTGAAGTAGTCGGGCAGGTTGAAGGTCTTGGGTTGCTGGTTGACGATGGCCAGCATGATCACCGAAAAGCTGCTCTGCAACTGGGTGTACTTGAAGAGGAGGTTGAGGATCACCTCGGGGATCTCGTCGCGCTTGATCTCTACGACGATGCGCATCCCCTCGCGGTCCGATTCGTCCCGCAGATCGGAGATCCCCTCGATCTTCTTGTTCTTGACCAGTTCGGCGATGTGTTCCAGAATTTTGGACTTGTTGGTCTGGTAGGGGATTTCGGTGAAAACGATCTTCTGCCGGCCTTTGGCATCGCTCTCGATGACCGCTTTGGCTCTGGTCACCAGGCTCCCCTTGCCGGTATCGTAGGCCTGACGGATCAGGTTCTTGCCAAAAACGTACCCCCCGGTGGGGAAATCGGGGCCGGGCAGGAAGGCCATCAGGTCGTCCACCGTGGCGTCCCGGTGATCGACGTAGTGCACGAAGGCGTCGACCAGTTCACCGAGGTTGTGGGGGGGGATCGAGGTGGCCATGCCGACGGCGATGCCGTTGGTGCCATTCAGCAGCAGGGTCGGCAACAGGGCGGGAAAGATGGAGGGCTCGGTGAGCGAGCCGTCGTAGTTGGGAACGAAATCGACCGTCTCTTTGTCGAGATCCGACAGCAGGGTGTTGGATATCTTTTGCAGCCGGGCCTCGGTGTAGCGCATGGCGGCCGGCGGGTCACCGTCGACCGAGCCGAAGTTTCCCTGGCCGTCCACCAGGGGATAGCGCAGCGAGAAATCCTGGGCCATGCGGGCCAGGGTGTCGTAGATGGCCGAATCGCCGTGGGGGTGGTACTTGCCCATGACGTCGCCGACGATACGGGCCGACTTCTTGAAGGGCTGGTTGTGGTGGGAACCGGTCTGGTGCATCGAAAACAGGGTGCGCCGGTGGACCGGCTTCTGCCCATCGCGGATGTCGGGAATGGCGCGGCCGATGATGACGCTCATCGAGTAGTCGAGATAGGCCGTTTCCATCTCGTTTTCGATGGTCACGTCCTCGATTTTTTCCGGGTTTTCGGGAATTTGTTGCTCGTCGCTCATGGTGGATGAATCCTCAGATGTCGAGGTTGCGTACGTTGAGGGCGTTGTTCATGATGAAGTCTTTGCGCTTGTTGGCGTCGGAGCCCATCAGGGTGTCGAAGATCTCTTCGCTGTCGTGGAAGTCGTTGATGTTCACCCGCAGCAAGAAGCGGGCCTTGGGGTCCATGGTGGTTTCCCAGAGCTGCTCGGGGTTCATCTCGCCGAGACCCTTGTAGCGCTGGATGGTGTAGCCTTTCTTGACCCGTTCCATCAGCGTCGACACCAGGTCGCTTTCGTTGGCGGCCGAATAATTCTCTTTGCCGACCGTGAAACGGAACGGGGCGACCGGAAAATCTTTCAGTTTGGCCATGATGCCCTGGATCTCGGCGAAATCGGAGCCGGTCAAAAAATCCCAGTCGAGCGCCTGGACCATGGTCACGCCGTTGAGCTCGTACTCCAGATTGAGCACATGGCTCTCGTGCTCCTCGTCGAAGGTGACCGTCACCGACGAGCAGGCGCCGCTGGCTTCGAGCTCGCCCGCCAACCGCTCGGCAGCTTCCCGCTGCTGGAAGGCGTTTTCATCGTGGATCGAGGCCAGCAGGCTTTCGGCCAGCGAGCGGGAGATGCCGCGCTTTTCCAGCCCCTGAAAGCGGCAATCCCGCTGGTGGATCAGCTTGATGAATTTCACCAGGGCGGCCCCCTTGATGCTCTTCTCGCCGTTTTCGCCCCAGGTGACCTGGGCCTCCTCGCCGATGCGAGTCAGCAGGAAGTTCTCCAGGTCCTTCTCGTTTTTCAGGTACATCTTGGTCTGCCCTTTGCGGACAAGGAACAGCGGGGGCTGGGCCAGGTAGAGATGGCCGTTTTCGATCAACGGCTTCATCTGGCGGTAGAAAAAGGTCATCAGCAGGGTGCGGATATGGGAACCGTCGACGTCGGCGTCGGTCATGATGATCACCCGATGGTAACGGAGCCGCTCCAGGTCGACGTTTTCCCGGTTGATCCCGACGCCCAGCGCCGAGATCATGGTCTTGATTTCGTTGTTCTCCAGCATCTTGGCGGTGGTGGCCTTCTCGACGTTGAGCACTTTGCCGCGCAAGGGCAGGATGGCCTGGAAGCGACGATCGCGGCCCTGTTTGGCCGAACCGCCGGCCGAATCGCCCTCGACCAGGAAGAGTTCGCTGCCGGCCGGATCGCGCGACTGGCAGTCGGCCAACTTGCCCGGCAGGGTGGTGTTTTCGAGCAAACTGGTCTTGCGCACCAGATCCTTGGCCTTGCGCGAGGCTTCGCGGGCCTTGGCGGCCAGCAGCACCTTGGCGATGATGGCCCGCGCGACCACGATGTTGTCCTCGAAGTACTCGTTGAGTTTCTCGTTGACAAACGATTCGACAAGCCCCTTGACCTCCGAGTTGCCCAGTTTGGCCTTGGTCTGCCCCTCGAACTGGGGCTCCTTGACCCGCACCGAAATCACGGCCACCAGCCCCTCGCGCACATCGTCGCCCGAGAAACCCTCTTTGAGTTCCTTGCGCAGGTTGTTGGCCAAAGAGAAGCTGTTGATGGTGCGGGTGATGCCCGCCTTGAAACCCGACAGGTGGGTACCGCCCTCGATGGTGTTGATGTTGTTGACGAACGAGAGCATCGTCTCGTTGAACGAGGTGATGTACTGGAAGGCCAGGTCGATCTCGATGTCCTCGCGTTTGCAGATCAGCGAGACCGGTTGGGGGTGGATCGTTTCCTTGCTGCCCACCAGGTACTGCACGTACTCGACGATGCCCCCCTTGTAGCAGAAGGTCTCGGTTTTGTCGATCCGCTCGTCGGTGAGGACGATGGTCAACCCCGAATTCAGGAAAGCGAGTTCCTTCATCCGCTTGGAAATGATGGCGTGGGTGTAATCGGTGGTTTCGAATATTTCGTCGTCGGCCCAGAAGGTGACCTTGGTGCCGCGCTTGTTGGTTTTGCCGATCTGCTTGAGGGGGGCGATCGGCTTGCCGAATTCGTATTTCTGAAAGAACACCGCTCCGCCGCGCTTGATCTCGAGCTCCAGTTTCTTGGAGAGGGCGTTCACCACCGACACGCCGACGCCATGGAGGCCGCCCGAGACCTTGTAGCTGTTCTTGTCGAACTTGCCTCCGGCATGGAGGGTGGTCATCACCACTTCGGCGGCCGACCTCCCTTCGTCGCGGTGCATGTCGACCGGGATACCGCGACCGTTGTCGCTGACGGTGATCGAGTTGTCACGGTGGATGGTCACTTCGATGTGGTCGCAGTACCCCCCCATGGCCTCGTCCACCGAGTTGTCCACCACCTCGTACACCAGGTGGTGGAGCCCGGCCACGCCGGTGCTGCCGATGTACATCGCCGGACGGACGCGGACCGCCTCGAGGCCTTCGAGCACCTTGATGTTGTCCGCAGTGTAAGTCTTGTCTTCAAAACTGGCGTCGGTTTTAACCACGCGTTAATTCTCCTTGGGCAATTCGATCCGATAATCGAACCGATCGCTCGGATGGACCGAAGTGGCCATCACCTGCACCCGCGGCAAGCGGGCGAACAATCCATCGAGAGCCGCCTCGTCGAGGGCGGCGTCGTAATCGTCGAGCAACAGCACCGGGGACTGTCCATGCAATTCGGCATACAACTCCACGTAGCACACCACCAAGTCGAGCAGGGCACGCCGCTTTTCTCCCGACGAAAAAACGGTGACCGGCAACTGCTCCTGCTGCGGAAAAAACCGGTCGCGGTGAGGCCCCCGCAAACACATCCGCTGCTCGCTTTCGGCTTTCGACAGCGCCTCCAGCTCGGCAAACAACTGCCCGGGGCTGGCGGCGGCCACATCGGGCCGGTAGGTCACCGCCAACCCCCGCCCGCCTCGCCCATCGAGCGCTCCGTTGAGCTGGCACACAAAACGCGTTCTGGCCGTCATCAAAGCGAAACCCATGTCGGCCAGGATGCGATTCCAGCTGGTGAGTTCCTCTTTGCGGGCGGAATGCTTGAGCAGAAAATTTTTCTGCCGGATAGCCGCATTATAGCGCATCAGCGAGGTCAAGTAAAGCGGAGTGAGCCCCACCACCAGGCGGTCGAAGAAGCCGCGCAGGGCTGCCGCGGTATCGAGTACCAGCACCGAACTCAGGGTGGAAAAGAACACCGGAAAGAAGTGGGGCACCAGCTCGGCCATCAGCACCGGCTTGTCGTTCAACGTGCGCTGAAAGCGCCCGGCATCGGCACTGGCGATCTCGTGGCTGCCATTGGGCCCCGAAACGTGGATGCGGGTCGACCAGCCCGGGCTTTGCCAGCAGATCATGTCCCGCTTCTGCGCACAGCGAAAGGATTTGCCGAAGGCGGTGGCGTACAGGGCTTCGAGAACCGATGTTTTGCCGGTGCCGTTGCCGCCACAGAGAAGGTTATTTGCCGGCGAAAAAGCGAAGTCGCCTGTACGCCAGTTGCGGAAATTCTCGAGGTGGAGATCGAGGACGACCAAGCCGGGGCTAGACGTTGAACGGCATGACGATGTAGAGGAACTTCACCTGGCTTTCGGTGAGCGGACGGAGGAGAAACGCGCTTTCGCCATCGGTCATGGCAAAGGAAACCTTGTCGCCATCGATGTGCCCCAAAAAGTCGAGGATGAACGCGCCGTTGAAACCTACCGTCACCGGCTTGCCTTCGTACTCGATGGCCATCTCGTCGTACCCCTCTCCCTTTTCGGGGGAATTCCGCTCGAGCACGAGTTTGCCGGGAGAGAACTTGAAAATCACGCCGGGGCTGCGGGTCTTGAATACCAGGATTCGCCGCAGCATCGACTGCAGACCTTCTTTGGAGGCAATGGCCACGGCATCGCTGTGCTCGGGAATGACCGCCTTGTAGTTGGGAAACTTCTGGTCGATGATCCGCGAGGAGAGGACCTTGTTCTTGTAACGGAAGAACAGGTTGTTTTTATCGAAAGAGAATTCCAGCTCGCCGTCGGACCCGATTTTCAGCAATTCCAGCAGGGTTTTGCGGGCAACGATGTAGTCGATCGGCTCCTCGCTGGGAAAATCTGCGACGCAAAAAGCATAGGCCAGGCGGTGGCCGTCGGTGGCGGCGAGCTCGAGCCGGTTTTTGGAAATGCTCATCAACGCCCCGCCGATGTTGAACTTCAACTCGGGGGAAATCACGTAGTGGGTGGCCTCGATCATGGTGACAAAGTCGCTGAGGGGGATCCGCACCGAGGTGGAGAAATCGCTGGTGGGCAGTTGCGGGTACTTGGCCGCCGGCTGGGCGGGGAGTTTGTACTTGATGGTGCGACGTTCGTTGGCCACCACCACCTGCAGGTCGTTGTCTTCCGAGATCTCGATCCGTCCTTCGGGCATGCGGGCCACCAGTTCGTACAGGTCTTTGCCGTTGACCGTGAAGGCACCGGGCTCGACCACCTCGAGGGCTAGGTTGGCCGACAAGCCGATCTCGAGATCGGTGGCCACGAGCTCCATCGCTCCGCCGGTAAAAGCGGTCACCTTGACGTTCTGCAGGATCTCCATCACCGTCTTTTTCTCGAAGATCCCCTGAAACAGGCGCAGCTCCATCTCCAGGCGAGACTTTTCCACAAAAACCTTCATTTTCAACCTGCCTTATTACTGACAAGTATCATAGCATATCCCTCAAATAAATAGAATCAAGCCCGGTGAAAATGTGGAGAACCAAAGAAACGTGGGCAGGACCTGCCGCCGCAACGAGCCGGGGGGGTGTGGAAATCGTTGCGGGAGTGTGGAAAAAAATCAATCGGTGAAAAATTCCACATAGGATTCCACGGTTTTGGAAAAGTCGGCATCGTCGACCATGCACTTCTCCACCTTGTGGATCGAGTGCAAAACGGTGGTGTGGTGCTTGTTGCCGAAGCGGGCACCGATTTCGGCCAGCGAGTGTTTGGTGAGTTTCTTGATCAGGTACATGGCGATCTGCCGGGGCAGGGCGATCTTGGGCGAGTTGTTCTTGGACTTGAGTTCCTCGGGACGGATGTCGAACTTCTCGGCCACGAACTCCTGGATGGTGTCGATGGTGATCGATTTCTTCTCGAAGCTGATGATGGCCCGCAGGGCCTCCTTGGCAAACGCCAGGGTGATCGGCTCGGAGGCCCGGTCGGGAAGTTTCAGGTCGGCATAGCCGATCAACCGGTTCAAGGCTCCCTCGAGGCGGCGGACGTTCACGGTGACCTGCGAGGCGATAAAGGTGATGACCTCGGTCGGGAAGTGCAAAGAGATTCCGGTCTTCCGCTCC
>CAZTNO010000011.1:0-22472 GCA_964614865.1 uncultured Clostridia bacterium | reverse complement strand
AGGAGACTGTGTTCGAACCCGACATCCGCTGGCACCAACGGTTTCAACACTACGCAAAGGCCCTGGCCCAGTTGAGCCGTTTCGTCGAAAGGGCCCCCCTGAACGAGTTCGAACAACAGGGCTTGATCCAGGCTTTCGAATACACCTACGAATTGGCCTGGAACACGTTGAAAGACTTCTTCGAAGCCCAGGGGGAAACCGGGATCCAGGGAAGCCGGGATGCCTTTCGGCTCGCTTTCCGGCGGGGGTTGATCGAAAACGGGGAGGCCTGGATGAAAATGGTCCAGAGCCGGACCCTGACCACCCACACCTACAACGAAGATGTGGCCGAGATGGTCGCCCGGGCGATCCTCGATGTATATTTCGTGGAATTCAAAGCACTTTCGGTGAAGTTGGAATCGCTGAAAGCCGCCCGACCATGACCGACCGGTTCGGTTTGAGCCAGGAGACGATCGCCAGGATCCAGGCGGTGCTGGGCAGCCACCCGGAAGTGGAAAGGGCCGTTTTGTACGGTTCGCGGGCGAAAGGTACCTATAAAAACGGATCCGACATCGATCTGGCCCTCCAGGGGGGCGATGAACTCACGATGGATGTCCTCTTCCGGATCATGGCCGAGATCGACGATCTCCTCCTCCCCTACTCGTTCGATCTCTCCCTCTATCGCCAGATCACCGACGCCAGCCTCCTCGATCACATCACCCGGGTGGGGGTGACTTTCCACTCGGGGGCTGGTCGCGAACGGCAGGCGAAAGCCCCTCCCAAAAAAAAAGAGATAGCCCCCTGACTCAGTCGATCGCCAGGTTAAAGGGGAGGCGGTAGGCTGGCAGGAACTTGCGGTAGGCGTCGAGTTGCGCTTTGACGTCGAGCGGCGAGGCGACCCGCACCGAGCTGTTGAACATGTCGAGCAGCAGCGAAAAGAGGTCGCGCTCGGCAGGGTAGATGCGCACCCCCACCGGGCGATTCGCCGGGATGCGGGCCAGTTTTTTGGCCTCGGCGATGGCGTCGCTAAGCCCACCCAGCGAATCGACCAACTTCAGATCCCGGGCCCGCCGCCCGCTCCACACCCGGCCGCGTCCCAGACGGTCGGCCTCGCTACGGGGCAGGTTGCGCCCCGCCGAGACCTTGTCGAGAAAGGCCTGGTAGAAGGTGTTCATCATGGCGACGATCTTCTGCGCCTCGGCAGGCGAAAACTCCTCGTAGTCGGAAAACATCGCGGCGTATTGGGTGGTGCGGATGATCTCCTTGGTGACACCGATCTTCTGGTAGAAGTCGCGCAACACGAACTTGCCCCCCACCACCCCGATCGATCCGGTGATGGTCTCGGGGGCGGCGACGATCTTTTGCGCCGCCATGCTGATCCAGTAGCCCCCCGAGGCGGCCAAATCCGACATCGACACCACCAGGGGCTTGCGCTTGGCCAGCAATTGGGCTTCGCGCAGGATGACATCGGAGGCCAGCGCCGAGCCTCCCGGGCTGTCGATGCGCAGCACCACCGCCTTGATCGCCTGGTTTTTGCGGGCGGCGGCCAACTGGCCGGCCAGGGTGTCGGAACCGAGCACGTCGCCGCCGAACAGCGACTGCCCCCCCGACGAACCCGAGTTGATCTCGCCGGCGGCAAAGATCACCGCGATCTGCTCGGCGCCGACAAACGGACGCGGCGAGGAGGTCTTGCGGTAGGTGGCAAACTCGACCACCGGCAGGGTGGTTTTCAGCACGCCGTCGACCTCGTCCTCGTAGATCTGCCCGTCGAGCAGACCGGCGTCGACGTAGGCCGAGGTGGGCAGGGGCGACTCGTCCAGCACCCGGCGCACGGCGGCCGCATCGCGTTTGCGGTTGAGGGCGAGACCTTCCACCACCGAGGTGTAGATGTCTCCCAGCAGCACCTCGAGCGACTCCCGGTGCGGCGGGGTCATGCGGTCCTCGGTGAAGGTGTTGGCGGCGGTCTTGTACTCGCCGACGTGGAACATCTGCGGCTTGATGCCCAGCTTGCCCAGGGTGTTCTTCAGGAAGGTGGCCTCGGCGGCGGGGCCGTGGACCATCAGGTTGCCCCCCTTGAGGGCGAAAACGTGGTCGGCAAACGAAGCCAGGTAAAGCTCGCCAAGGCCGCCGCTCTCGATGAAGGCCACCACCGGCTTCTTGCTCAAACGGAAATCGGTGAGCAGCCGTCCGATCTCGGAGGTCTTGGCAAATCCGGTTTGCAGGTCGGAGATCTTCAGGATCACCCCGCGGATGCGCCGGTCGTTTTTGGCTCTGGCCAGCTGGTACCACAACTCGCGTATCGAAACCCCTTCGGTTTTCAGTTGCGGAAACTTGACCGTAGCCGATTCGACCACCGCCCCGGAGAGGCGGATGCGCAAGGTGCTCTGCTCGGGCAGGCTGGGTTCGGCGGTGAAGTTCAGGTAGACGATGCCTGCCAGGGCGACCAGCCCCAGCACCACCAGGATCACGACCAACAGGGCGATCAACGGCCCTCGTTTCATAGGCGACTCCTCACTTTTTTTGGGACAGCGAAATATCCAGGGCATGATACTCGTTTCACCGGCAAAAGGTTTCCCCGCCCCTCGTCATCGGGCCGTTTTGTGTTATCATTCCAGGGTATGGCACCGAGAGGTTTTCACACCATGATGTCCACCCAAAATCCGAATTCGCCTGCGGGTTCCCGCCGCCGCCGCTGCCTCCGCCTGGGTCTCGCCTGGTTGCTGCTGACTTTGTCCGGGATCGGGATCGCCCACGGCCAGGAGGAGAAACCCGGATCGCTGGCTCCGCGGTTCCGGCAGTGGCTCGACCTGGTCGACTACATCATCACCCCCGAGGAACGCAATATCTTCCTCCTGCTGGCCAACGACCGCGACCGGGACGCCTTCACCAACGTCTTCTGGAGCCAGCGGGACCCCACCCGCGGCACCCCCGAAAACGAATTCAAAGACGAGCACATCAAACGGTTCCAGTACGCCGACCGCTACTACGGATTTTCCTCGCCCCTGCCCGGCTGGAAAACCGACCGCGGCCGCATCCACATCCTGCTGGGTCCCCCGACCAGCCGCAACGAGGTGTTCAACAGCTACCTCTACCCGATCGAAATCTGGGAGTACTACGGCGACCCGGGCAAGGGGCTGCCGACGATGTTCCACGTCGTGTTCTACCGGAAGGGGGGGGCGGGCGATTTCAAGCTGTACATCCCCGCCCAGGACGGCCCTGACCAGTTGCTGGTCACCCAGATCGGCGAATTCAACTCGTTTGACTACCGGGCGATCTACCAAAAGCTGCACGAGATCAAGCCCGAAGTCGCCGAAATCGCCCTGACCCTGATCCCCGGCGAACGGACCGCCAACTTTGCCCCCTCGATGCGCGACCTGACCCTGATGGCGCGCATCGCCGACCTCCCCAAAGAGAACCTGAACACCACCTACGCCAGCCAGTTCCTGCACTACAAGTCGTTTGTCAACGTCGAGGACTCTTTCGACTACCTGAGCAGCCGTCACGAAGTCCTCCTGCTGCGCGATCCGTTGTCGAAAATCACCTTCCTGCACTTCGCCATCTGGCCCGAGCGGATTTCGGTGGACTACTCCGATGCGGCAGACAAGTACTTCTGCGCCTACAAACTGGTGGTCGATTTGCGCCGCGGCGATCGCACCATCTACCAGTACACCAAAGACCTCCCCTTCTCGTATGCCAAAACCGACATGGAGAAAACCCTGGCGAGCGGCCTGATCCTGGCCGACATGGTGCCGGTGATCGACGGCGACTTCGAGGTCACCGTGTTCGTGCAGAATTCGGTGAACCGCGAGTTTGCTTCCTTTCACGAAAAGATCCACGTGCCGGCCCCGGGCGCCGCGGCAATTTTCGGCCCGCTGGTCTCCTACCGCATCCGCCAGGAAGCCCACACCGCCCTGCGCGCCTACTCGGTGCAGAACCTGCACGCCAGCCCCGACCCCCAGCGCACCTTCGGCGAGCAGGAACCGCTCCAGGTTCTGTTCGGTCTCGATTCGGGCACCTCGCACCCCCTTTCGCTCCCGCTGGTGGAGTTGATCTCCATCGCCGCCCCCGGAGCCGTTTCCAGCCAGCGACCACTGACGGCAAAATCCCATGGCGGCCAGGCCGTCCAGGTGTTCACCGCCGAGGTGGGGGTCCTCCCCGCCGGCCACTACCGGTTGCGGGTCACCATCCCGAAGGCGACCGGCGGCGAAGCGGCGAGCGCCGAGACCACCTTCTCGGTGTCCCGCCTGCCGACTCTGCCCCACCCCCCGGTGGCCGCCCCGAGCCTGGCCGGAGACAAGAGCTTCGTATTCCTCGGTATGCTGGCTGCCCAGTACGACAGCAGCAACCGCACCGACGAGGCCCTGCGCACCTACGAGGAAGCCCTGCGTCAGGGAAGCGGCAACGCCCCGTTGCGCATCGCCTACGCCCGTTTTCTGCTGGCCAAAACCCGGCACGAGCGATTGCTGGAAGTGCTTGCCCCGCTGGAAGGGCAGGAGAAGAGCGCCTTCGATTTCCACGCGCTGCGCGGCAAGGCCCTCTATCAGCTCGGGCGCACCCAGGAAGCGGTCGATGAGTTGTTGAAGGCCAACCAGCTCTACGACAGCGACAGCACGGTTTTGAATGCGCTGGGTTTGGCGTTCCTGCGCCTGAACCAGCCGGTTGAAGCCAAAAAGGCCCTGTCGGCCTCGCTGAAAATCAACCCCGACCAACCCGATATCACGGCCCTGCTGAACCAAACGGACCTCCCATGACCTCCGCCCGTTCATCTCTCTTGCTGCGGGTAGCGGCGTGGCTGCTGCTCGGGCTCCTCTCCAGCGCGGGGCCGGCGGCGAGCCTCGACCCCGACAGCGCCGACTTCTACCACATGGCGCGCCACTTCATGACCAGTAACGAGGAGAAGATCTTTCGCAACCTGGCGGGCACCGAATATCGCCGGGAGTTCATCCGGGCCTTCTGGGAGATCCGCGACCTCGACCCGAACACCGAGGAAAACGAATTCCGCAATGAAGTGGAGGCGCGCTTCGAGTTCATCAACAAGTACTTCCGCGAGGGCAACCGGCCCGGCTGGGACACGGCCCGGGGCATGGTGTACCTGGTGCTGGGCCCGCCCAACATGCTGAACGTGATGTCGCAACCCCCCAGCAGCGGCGATCAGGACGACCTGATGGTCTGGGATTACCGGGAGCTCGGCTTCCGGGTGGTGTTCGTCGATCGCCAGGGATTCGGGGTCTACGAGCTCGACATGGTCAACACCTAGCTGCGCCTGCTCGACTTTCTGGAGGCAGGCAAGAGCCAGCTCATCCTCGGGGGCGACCGCAATGCCGACGAGCGGTTCCTGCGCATCCGCACCGAGGTCGACGCCCCGGCCAACCGGCTCCGGGTGTTCGTGGGGGCGGGCAAGCTCCGGTTCGAAACCGACCCCGCGGGGCGCCATATGGCCCGGATTCACTTGGCCATCAACCTCTACCTGCCCGACGGCACCATTTCGGTCCACAAAGAGGAGCGGAATGTCGAATTCGACCAGGCCATGCAGCGGGAAAAGGAACTGCCGGTGGAGTGCACCCTCCCCCTGGCTGCCGGCAAAAACAAGATCGACCTGTTGGTACGGGATGAAATCGGCGGGCGCACGATGCGCAAGTTTCTGTCGATAAAGAAGAAGTGATACACTCACCCATTCGGGAGCAAGGAGGCATTTCATGAACATCAATCCGCGACGTTTGCTGGCCGGCAGCCTGATGCTGGCTGCCGCTTTTTCGATCGGAGCCCAGGAGGGGCGGGGCGGAGGGCGCTTGACCGGCACGGTGGTCGATGAAAACGGCACCCCCATGGAAAACGTGACCATCACCCTGAAGTACATGGAGTTTGCCAATTCCCGCCAGGGCAAGTCCAACAATAAAGGGCAGTGGGGTTTCCTGGGGTTGGGCAAGGGCACGGTCCAGGTCACCGGCGAGCTGGAAGGATTCGCCCCCAGCGTCACCCAGCAACCGATCAGCGGGGTCGCGCCCAACCCGGAGATCCACCTGGTGTTGAAGAAGGCGGGCGTTGCCGGAGCCGACCAGACCCGCGATGCCATCCTGATGGCCCACGAAAAGTTCGACCAGCGCCAGTACCCCGAGGCACTGACCCTCTATCAGGAGTTCGCCCAGAAGAACCCGACCAACTACAAGATCGGCATCTACATCGCCAACTGCAAAACCGAGATGCGCGACTACGAGGAGGCGCTGGCCGAATTCCAGAAGGTGCTCGCCGCAGTCACCCAGGAGAGTGCCGACCTGAAGGGCAACGCCACCGCAGCCCAGGCCTACGCCGGCATCGGCGACGTCTACCTGCGCCAGCAGAAGTTCAAGGAAGCCGAGCAGAACTTCCGCCGCTCGATCGAGATTCAGCCCGGTGACCCCGCCCTGCCCTACAACGTGGCCGAGATCATGTTCGTACAGAACAAGATCGACGAAGCCGAAACCTACTACCAGCTGGCCGTGCAGATCAAGCCCGAGTGGCCCAAGCCCTACCTCAAGCTCGCTTACGTCGCCCTGAACCGGGGGCAGATGGACAAGGCGGTCGAATTCCTGACCCGATACTGCGAAATCGGCAAGGACGACGCAAAATACGGAGAAGGCAAGGCGCTGCTCGAAACCCTCACCAAGAAGTAGCCCCGGCCCCAACGTTTGTCCGGCAAATGAACGTGCGCACCCACCCCGGACGGGGCGGGGTCATCGCCCTGCTCCTCCTGCTGGCGGCCACCGCCTCCTGCCAGCGCGGGAATCGCCCCCCCGATGCCCGCCGCAAAGGGGGGACCAACCTGCTGCTGATCACCCTGGACACCACCCGGGCCGACCGCATCGGCGCCTACGGTGACCGAAAGGCGCGCACCCCGGTGCTGGACCGATTGGCCCGCGAGGGGGTCCGTTTCGCCCGGGCCTACACCTCGGCCCCCCTCACCTTGCCGGCCCATGCCACCCTGATGACCGGCCGGGAACCCCCCGAGCACCTGGTGCGCAACAACGGCACCTACGCCCTGCGCGCCGAAGAGAACACCCTCGCCGAAGCGCTGCGGACCGGCGGCTTCTCCACCCAGGCGTTCATCGCCGCCTACGTGCTGGAAAAGAAATTCGGCCTGGCCCAGGGCTTTGACGGCTACGACGACGAATTGCCCGGCCTGAACGGGGCGACCACCTATCGCAGCGAGATCCCTTCCTCCGAGGTCTACGCCAAGTTCGCCCGCTGGCTGGAGAAGCGACCCGCCGCCCCCTTCTTCTGCTGGGTGCACCTCTACGACCCCCACTTCCCCTACCAGCCACCGCCGGCTTTGGCTAGAGCCTTTCCGGGCGATCCCTACCGGGGGGAAATCGCCGCCGTCGACGAAACCATCGGCCGCATGCTGGACGATCTCCGCGGGCGGGGGCTGCTGGCAAACACCCTGGTGGTCGTCGCCGGCGACCACGGCGAGGGTTTCGGCGAACACGGCGAGTACGACCACGGCGTGTTCTGCTACGAGGAGACGCTGCGCGTACCGCTGATCTTCTTCCAGGAGGGGCTGCTGGCTTCAGGAAGTGTGGTCACCCAGCCGGTGGGGCTTTCCGACGTGCTGCCGACCCTGCTGGAGCTCTACCGTCTGCCGAATCCTGCCGGAGTCACGGGACGCAGTTTCGCCCAACTGCTGACCGCCGCAGACGAAAGCGAAAAAACCGCCCGCACCCACTACTTCGAGAGCCGCTACGGTCAGGAAGAGATGGGCTGGGCGCCGCTGACCGGTTTGGTGAAGGGCTCCCACAAGTACATCTCGCTGCCAGAGCCCGAGTTGTACGATATTACCGCCGACCCGCAGGAGCGGGACAACCTCTACCTGAAAAACAACCGGCTCGCCAAGCAGCTGGCCCGGGAGTTGAAGGAACGCCTGGTGCCGGAAACCGGGGCCGGGGCAACCGCCCTGCGGACCACCCCGAGCCGCCAGGACCAGGCCCGCCTGCAGGCGCTGGGATATCTGGCCTCGGCAGGAGAGCACGTTTCCCAAAAAAAAGGGGCCGACCCCAAAGAGGAGATCGCCACCTTCAGCCTGCTGCGGGAAGGGAGGATGGCCCTTCGCTCCGGCGACCTGGCCCTGGCCGCAAGCCGGCTCGAAGCGCTGCGCCGCGCAGGAAGCGACCGCGACTTGCCCCAGTTCTACGACCTGAGCTACGAATTCTATCAGGCCCGCAAAGACCCGGTGGCCTGCGAATCCACCCTGCGCCAGGCCATCGCCCGCTTCCCCGACCAATCCCGCTTCAGCCTCCTGCTGGCCTCGCTTTTCCGCAACCAGGGGCGGGAGCGGGAGACCGAGGCGCTGGCCCTGCGCATCCTGACGAGCGACCCCGGAATGATCGAAGCCCACCTGCTGCTGGGCGAGATCTACCGGCAACGGAAGGCTTTTGCCAAGGCGATCGAACACTTCGCCCAGGCCTGGAAGCTGGCGCCGCACGACCACAACCTGGCCATCGCCCTGGCCTCCCTGCAGCTCGACGCGGGAGAGCAGGGACCTGCCCGGGCCACCCTACGGGCGTTGCTAACCTCGAACATTGCCGGAACCGAACCCGGCAAGCAAGCCATCCAGGCCGAAGCGGCCAAACTGCTGCTGAAACTGGGCGATTCGGTTCAGGCGGAAAAGCTGCTGTCGGGATTGGTTAGCGCCCAGGGAAACGACCCCGCCCACTGGGTTCAACTGGGGTTGGCCCAGCTCGACCGGGGGGAGGGGAACCAGGCCGAGCAATCGTTTCTCCAGGCCCTGCGCCGCAACTCCCGCCACCCCCTGGCCTTGAGCGGCCTGGGCACTTTGCAGCTGACCCTGTTCCAGCAGCGCAAGAACCCCGACAGTCTGCGCCGAGCAGCCGAATTCTTCACCCAGGCCCGCGAGGCTGATCCGCTCCTGGTGACCGCGGTCAACGGCCTGGGGGTGGTGGCCCTCTACCAGGGCGACATCCCCCGGGCCATCGGGGAACTCAAACAGGCCATCGCCCTCGACCCGACCTTCGTGAACGCCCGCTTCAACCTGGCCATCGCCCAGCTGAGCCGGGGCATGCGCCTCCAGGCCCGGCAGACGCTCTCCCCCCTGCAAACGAAACTCGCAGGGCGACTTTCCGAGGCCGAGAAGAGGCAACTCGTGGCGCTCCTTGGCGAAACCGGTCCTCAGAAAAAACGGGACGGAACCTAGCGGTCCATGGTGGCGATCAGTTTTTCGCCCTGACGGGTGTAGAAATCGCGGCGCTCGGCGTTGCCCAAGGCGGCGTAGAGGTTGGTCAGCACGAAGTAGCCGAAAAGGGTGTCGCGGTCCCGCGGCGGCAGCTCGATCCCCGCCAGACACAACTCGACCGCCCGCGGCAGTTCCCGCCCCTGCTGAAGGAGGATTTCGGCGAGGTGGAAGCGGGGCATCTTCAACTCTTTGTTGGCGGCCACCGCCATCTCGTAGTAGCGGGCGGCCTGGACCGGGTCTCCCCCCTGCTTGAGCAGGTTGGCCAGGTTCACCGCCGCCTGGTACTTTTCGGGATGGATCTCCAGCTCCCGGCGATACAGGTCGAGAGCATCCTCCTTGCGGTCCATGGCCTCCATCACCTGGGCCAACAGGTAGTGGGTGTTGCGGGCCTGGCCATTCCGCTCGATGCCCCGGCGCAGGATCTGCTCGGCCCCGGCAAAGTCCCCCTTCATGATCAGGGCCTCGCCGCTCAGGTTGTAGGACTGGGTGGCGGTGTCATCGATCGCCAACGCCTGTTGCAACACCGCAAGGGCATCGTCGGGTCGGCGCTGCAGCATGCGGATGTAGCCGAGTTGCTCGAGCAGCGCCGCGTCGTCGGGAAACACCCTCAGGAACTCCAGGTTTTCGGCGGCCGCGGCCTCGACCTCGCCCACCAAAACCAGCGACTTGACGGTGTTGAGCATCAGGAAGTTGTTGTCGGGCTTCAGGGCCAGGGCGCGGCGGAACGAGGAAAGGGCCTCCGGCTGGCGGCGCAGTTTCAGAAACACGTTGCCCAGCAGGCTCCAGGCATCGGCCAGTTCGGGCTCGTCCCGCGTCAACCCCTCGAGCAGGGTGGCCGCCTCGGGCCAGCGTTTCTCGTCGACCAGGGCAGTGGCTTTGGAAAGGGCAGTGTAGGGGCCGATCTTGTCTTTTGGGTCTGCGAGGACCGCCCCGCCGTCCACCTTCACCGCCCCCGACAGGTAGCCCAGGGCGGCCAGTCGCCGTTGATCCTCGGCACTCATGCGCTGGGCGGCGGCGGGTTTCAGCGCCCCGCGCGAATAGCGGTTCACGAAAGCCATCAGCTGCCCCCGCAGGTCGCTGCGGTGGGGGTCGCCGGCCAATTCTGCGGTCTCGCCGGGATCGCGGGCCAAATCGTAGAGCTCATCCCGCGGGGCCAGGATGTACTTGCTCTGGTTGCGGGTATAGGCCATCAGGTGGGACCAGCCGTAGTGGAACCGGGGATAGTAAGTTTCGCTGTAGGCGGGTAAATTCGATGCGGCCTCGCCCCCCGAGATCATCTGCCACAGCGAACGTCCCTGCCACCCCTTGGGGGCGGGAATGCCCAGCAAATCGAGCACGGTCGGCGCCACGTCGACCAGCTGCACCGTGGAGGACACGAGCTTTTGCCGGAAGGGCCGCGGAGCGCGCATGATCAGCGGCACATGGATGGTCGATTCGTACAGGAACATGCCGTGCCCTTCCTCGCCGTGATCGCCCAAACCCTCGCCATGATCGGCGGTGACCACGATCAGGGTGCGCTCGTAGAGGCCACGCTCTTTCAGGAAGGCGATGAACTTGCCAAGCTCGCTGTCGGTGTACTCGACTTCCCCGCGGTAGGGATCACCGGCAAAACGCTGGTCGAACGGAGCGGGGGGGCGGTAGGGGGCATGGGGGTCGTAGAGGTGGATCCAGCCAAAAAAAGGTTTGTTTCCGCGACTCTCCAGCCAGCGGCGGGCATCGCCCAGCACTTCGCTTGCCGGCTTCTCGTTTTCCAGCAGGATCTTGCCATACCTGCCTGGATCGAACCGGTCGGAGTAGGTGTCGAACCCCTGGTTGAGCCCCCACTTGCCATGCAGAACGAAGGCCCCCAGAAAGGCGCCCGTCTCCCTCCCCCGTTGCTTCAGAACCTCGCTGAGCAGCGTCAGGGCGTCGGGAACACGAAAGGCGCCGTTGTCCCGCACCTGGCTCAGCAAAGGGTATGTGGACGACAGCAAACTGGCGTGGGATGGCAGGGTGAGGGGGGTCTGGGCGACGCAGTGGTCGAAACGCACCCCCTCGGAGGCCAGCCTGTCGAGGGTCGGCGTCTGCGCCCGGGCCTTGCCGTAGGTGGAGACGTGATCGGCTCGCAGCGTGTCGAGGGTGATCAAAAGGACGTTGAGACCGTCGCTCCGCGATTGATACCCCCCCCCGCGCGCCCAAAAAAACCAGATCCCCCCGGCGAGCAGCACGACCATCGCCAGGGCGAGGACGAGCCACCCCCTGCGGAGCTGCGGTAACCGGGAACTGACGACGGGAGGCATCGCCAGGATCTTACCATAGCGGGTCACGGGGGACAAATCCTTCTCCCCGACCGGCTATCGCTTCTCCAGGGAAACGATCAGTTTCTCTCCCTGTCGGGTGTAGAAATCGCGACGCTCGGCATTGCCCAGGGCGCTATAGAGGTTGGTCAGCACGAAGTAGCCAAAAAGGGTCTCGCGGTCGGGCGGGGGGAGGGCGATCCCTTCCAGGCAGAGTTCGACTGCCGCGGGCAGGTCCTGCCTTTGCCGCAGCATGATCTCGGCCAGGTGGAAGCGGGGCAGTTTCAGTTTGCCGTTGCCGGCGAGGGCCATGCGGTAGAATCCCGCCGCGGCGGGCAAGTCTCCCCCCTGTTTGAGCAGGTTGGCCAGGTTCACCGCCGCCTCGAACCGCAGCGGATCGATCTTCAGCTCCCGGCGGTAACCGGCGATGGCCTCGTCGATCCTGCGTTCCCCTTCCGCGATCTGGGCCAGCAGGTAGTGGCTCCCGGCAGCGCCGGGATTGGCTTTCAAGACCAGTTGCAACAGCATGAGCGCCTGACCTCCCTCCTTTCGGGCGATCAGGGTCTCGGCGGCCAGGTTGAGTTGGGGGTAAACACCGGGATCGGTGGCAAGAGCCTGCCCGAGCAGGGCGACCCCCTCCTCGGTTCGCCCCTGTTCCAGGCGGATCCGTCCCAGCGCGGCCTCGAGGACCGGGTCCCCGGGAGCGACCCGCAAAAACCCCTCGGCGGCAGTTGCGGCCTCGGCGGTTTTCCCAAGGGCCAGCAAGGTTTTCAGCAGGTCCTGGCGCGTGCCGGCATCGTCGGGCTTGAGGGCCAGGGCACGCCGGAAGGCATCCAGGGCCGCAGGGTACTGCCGGCCCGCGAAGTGGGCGTTGCCCAGCAGGTTCACCGCATCGGCGAACTCGGGATTGCCCAAAACGATCGCCTGGGCCTCGGTCAGCGCTTCGGGCCAGCGCCCCTCGCCGAGCAATGCCACCGCCCGGCCGAAGGCGATGTAGTCGGGCAGCTTGTCTTTGGGATCGGGAAGGGAACCCTCCCCCGCCGTTTGCGCAGGCGATCCGCTCAAGTAGCCCAGGGCGGCGAGGCGCCGCCGGTCCTCGGCGGGCATGTCGTGGATGGTGCCCGGGGTCAGGGCGCCGCGGGCGTGCTTTTGCTGGAAGGCGAGCCCCTTTTTGCGCAGAAGGTCGCGCCGGGGGGGGCGGGTCGAGGCCAGGTTGGTCTTCTCCTCCGGATCATTGGCCAGGTCGTACAGTTCTTCCCGGGGAGCGTAGATGTACTTGGCCCGATCGGCAACGAAGGCCCGCAACTGCGACCAGCCGAAGTGCAGGCGGGGGTACCAGGTCTCGCTGTAGGCAACGCCGAAACGATCATCCGCCTCGCCCGCCAAAAGTTTTTTCATCGAGTGCCCCTGCCACGCAAGGGGGGCGGGGGTGCCCAGCAAGTCGAGCACGGTCGGCGCCACGTCGACCAGTTGCACGGTTTTGGTTACGGTTCGCACCGGGTCGCCTTTCGGCAGGCGAAAGATCAGCGGCACCCGCAAAGTCGAGTCGTAGAGAAAGTAGCCGTGCTTCTGCTCGCCGTGATCGCCCAAGCCCTCGCCATGATCGGAGGTGACCACGATCAGGGTGCGGTCGTATAGCCCCCGTTGCCTGAGAAAGTCGAAAAACCGGCCGAGTTCGCTGTCGGCGTACTCGACTTCGCCGCGATAGGGGTCGCCCCCGCAACGCTCGGCAAAGGGGGCGGGCGGCTGGTAGGGGAAGTGGGGGTCGTAGAGGTGGATCCAGGCAAAGAAACGCCGGTCGCCCAGCTGGTCCAGCCAGCGCCGGGCGTCGCCGAGCACCGTTCCTGCCGGCTTTTTGGCCAGCAACACCAGGTTTCCCTGCTTGCCCGGATCGAACTGGTCGGAGTAGAGGTCGAAGCCCTGATCAAGCCCCCACTTGCCGTGGAGCACGTACCCCCCGATAAAGGCCGCAGTGGCAAGCCCCTGCTGCTGCAACACCTCGCTGAGCAGCACCAACCCTTTCGGCACCTGGAAGGCGCCGTTGTCACGGACGTTGTGGAAAAGGGGCTGGGTGGCGGACAGGATCGAGGCGTGGGAGGGGAGGGTCAGCGGCGCCTGGGCAACGCAGTGTTCGAAGCGCACCCCCTCCTTTGCCAGGGCATCGAGCGCCGGGGTCAGGGCGCGCCCTGTACGGTAAGCGCCCACGTAATCGGCACGCAGGGTGTCGATGGTGACCAGCACCACGTTCCAACGGCCGGGGGGGGGGATACCCGACTTGCCGCCGAAAGCGGAGCGTCCCACAAAAAACGCCAGAATGGCGAGGAGCAGGACAGCCAAACCCGCCACCCGGCGCAGGCGAGGAGACCAGCGAGAAAAGGGGGTTTTTGCGAGGTTCACCCCCGGATCATACCGCAGGGCGGCCCTGCCGCCAAGTAAAAAAAAAGGGGGGACACCGAAGTGTCCCCCCGAAAAAACCGGACTGAACGGGCCTTGCTATGACCTCACTTGAACTCGATGCGAGCTCCCAGCTGGAACATGCGCGGCGCGTTGATGGTCATCATGCGTTCGAACTTGTAGGTGGCCTGATTGCTGGAGTTGGTCCAGACCGAGGTGGCGATGCCCTGATTGAACACGTTGAAGCAGTCGGCGAACGCGCTCAGGGTGAAGTTGGCGATCTTGAAGGTCTTTTCCAGACGCAGGTCGAGGCGAACCGTATCGGGCAGACGACGGGCTCCGCGCTCTTCGGCGTTGATGGTCGTGCCGGTCCGGCTCTGCGACACGGTGACGCCCAGGTTCCGGGAGGTGATCACCCGGGTCCAGGTGCCGCCGCTCAGGTAACGGAAGTAGCCGCTCAGGTTGATCCCCAGGGGACCCACCAGCATGCCCTGCACCTTGACCTGATGGCGGGCGTCGAGATCGAGCGTGCCGTAGGCGTTGATGTGGGCGTTGGGGTCGCCGAACAGGGCAGAGGTCCCCAGCGCGGCGGAACCGCGACCCTGGGAGATGAGGCCGGTGCCTTCCCCGTACACGTAGGAGGTGTTCAGGGCCCAGCCGTGGCTGAAGCGCTTGTTGATGGTGAGTTCGACGCCCGAGTAGTTACGCTCGGCGCCCGGGGGGTTGATGATGTGGATCTCGCTGGCGGCGGTGTTCTTCTTGCTGTAGAAGGTGACCGTCTTGCCGTCGAAGGGGTCGACGCCGGTCTTGGCGATCCAGTTCTTGCTCCAGTCGAGTTCTCCGGTGGAAAGCAGCTTGTCGATATCGAGCTGGGCGGCATCGACAGCGTGGATCAGGTTGCGGTCCCACTTGCGGATGTAGCGGGCGCTGGCCGACCAGTCGGTGAAGAGTTCCCGTTCCACGCCCACGGTCAATTCGTCGGTGTAGGGAGCTTTCAGCTTGGTGTCTTTGTAGCCGATGAAGGTACTGGCGGGCACCGACCAAACCGATTCGGACCCGACAATCGGGGTGCCGTCGGGATTCAGGTAGGTGATCCAGCCGACCCAGCCGTTGGGGTGGGCGGTGTTGATCCAGCCGGTCTGGTTGGCCATGGTGTAGCGGGCCCAGGAGGCCTTGACCAGCATCTTGGAATCGCCGAACAGGTCGTAGATGACGCCCGCACGGGGGGCGAAGGTGGTCCAGGACAGGCCCTTGATCGGGTCGGTGATGCCACGGTTCACGGTCAGGTAAGAGAGGGCTCCGGGGAGCTGGATGGCGCCGGCTTCGCCCTGAACGGGCCAGGTCAGCGAGTTGTACTCGACACGGGCGCCGAGGTTGATGGTCAGGTGACGGTTCAGGCGCCAGGTGTCCTGGATGAAACCGAAGTAGTCATCCATGTTGTCCTTGCGGTCGAACCCGTTGCCGGCCAGAACTAGGCCGTAGAAATAGCGGTTCTCATCGAGCATGGCGTTGTAGTGGCAGCCGGAGATGGGGTCGGCCTTGCCGTACACCAGCCAGTTCACGCGGGCGAGCTGGGCTTCACCGCCGACCTTCAGCTCGTGGGTACCGAGGAAGTTGTCGATGAAGGTGGTGGCGTCTACGTTGAAGTTGTAGCGGTTGCGGATGTTGTGGTCCTGGGTGCGCCAGGCGCCGCCCTTGTCCATGTACTGGTAGGTGTAGACGTCGTAGTAGAAGGGGGCATCGGAGTTGGAATCGAGGTTCATGGCGAACTTGTTGATGCCGACCTTGAAGTTAGCGTACATGTTGTTACCGAAGTAGCGGTTCCAGCCGACGTTGATGACGTGGGTCGGCGTGGTCTGCTTGACGGTATTGTTCTCGGTGTGGAACCGGTCGGCGTTGCGGTTGTTGTTGATCCGGTCCGAGTAGTTGTAGGACAGGACGAACTTGTTCTGCTGGTTGGGCTGGAAGGTCAGCTTCACATACGGCAACGGCTGGGAAACCTTGATGATGGTGTCCGGGTTCGCAACGTTGTAGGGGAAGCCGATGGCGAAGTTCTGGGTCTGGTTGTAGGAGGCCGAGGCGAAGAACCACAGCTTGTCCTTGATGACCGGACCGCCGATGCTGAAGGAAGGCTCGATTTCCATGTGGTTGCCGGTCTTGCCTTCGTTCTCGAGCACGGTGCCCTTCTTGTTGTTGCCGACCAGGGATTCGTGGTTGTAGAAGAAGGAGGCGCCGCCGGTGACCCGGTTGCCGCCCGACTTGGTGACCACGTTGACCATGGCGCCGCGCACCGAGCCGTACTCGGCCGACAGACCGCCGCTCTGCACCGAAATCTCGTCCATGATGTCGAGGCCGAACGAAACGTTGGAGGTGCCGGTGGCGGGGTCGCCCAGGTTGACGCCGTCCAGGTTGTAGGAGTTGTCCATGGTGGCCGAGCCGTGGGCCGAGTCACCGATCATGCCGGGGGCCATGTTGACGAAGGCGCCCAGGTTGCGGGCGGCGGGCAGCGACTTCAGGAACTGCAAGTCGAAGTTGGCCGCGCGGGTCTGGCGCTGGGTGTCCACGGTGGGACCCTGGCCGGTGACAACGATGGCTTCCTGCAGGGCTTCCTGCCGGAGACTGGCGTTGACCGTGTAGGTCTGCAGGGCGGCCACGCGGATATCCTTGCGGATCACCGTGCGGAACCCCTCGAGCTGATAGGTCAGCTCGTAGTTGCCAACGGGCAGGTTGGCGAAGCGAAAAACGCCGTTTTCGTTGGTCACGGCGGTCATCTTGCCGATGACCAGGGCCGACGAAGCGATGACGACCGTCACGCCGGGGATGGTCGAACCATCTTCCATGGTGACCGTGCCCGTGAGCGAGCCGGTTTGGCTGGATTGCGCATACCCGACGGCGATGACCGTGAGCAGGAGCAGCAGCCCCATACTAACCTTTTTTATCACAACGACCTCCTTTAAATGAACCGAATCGGTATTATCAAGCAACATCGGTGCCAAACACGGGGCGCCCCTTGGACGGGAGTTGGGGCGCGCTCCATCCAAAACATTGAATTTACCTTGCCCCCCGGTTCCAAAAAATTGAATCGTCCCCTGCCGGCCAAAGAACCCCCGCAGCAATCGGTCGCCCGGGGCAACCAGCGCCCGACCGGGTCGGCACAGCCACCCGGATCTCCTGGATGTCAACCAGTGAAGTCATGGTCCGATTCTATCCAGAAACCCCGGCGAAGTCAACCCGCCAAGCCGCCGTTTTCCTGGCCGCCCGCCCGTGGTCAGGGCTTTGCCGCAGCGCCCCCTTCGGGTTTGCGGACCGCCACGTGGATCTTGTCGAAGCCCTTGCCGTAAACCCCCATCACCCGGGCCACCGACAGGAAGGCCGCCGGGTCTTCCTCCTTGATGATGCGGTAGACGTCGTGAATCTCGTGTTTGCGCACCACCACCAGCACCACCGGGGTCTTATCCCCGGTATACCAGCCCTGACCGTCGAGAAAGGTCGCCCCGCGGTTGAGCTCGGTGCCGATGCGGTCGGCGATCCGCCCCGCGGCGTTTTTCGAGAACACGAAGATCTGGGCCGACTCTTTGCGCCCCTCGATCACGGCGTCGATGGCATAGGCCAGCACGGCCATGGTGACGTACCCGTAGACGAGCTTTTCCAGCGAGCGGAAGACCACGAACGAGGAGCCGATGATGAGCAGGTCGCAAACCAGGATGGTGCGCCCCATGCTGATGCTGCGGTAACGGTTGACCACCATGGCGATGATGTCGGTGCCGCCGGTGCTCCCCCCCTGGGTGAAGACGATGCCGACCCCGGCCCCGGCCAGCACCCCGCCGATCAGAACGGCCATGAAGGTGTCGGCCACCACCGGCCCGGGAAACCAGCGCGGCAGCAGGGAGAAGAGGAAGGTCAGCCCGGCCACCGAGTAGATCGTCTTGACCCCGAAGCGGGGGCCGAGCTGCCACATGGCCAGTGCCAGCAGCCCTCCGTTGATGGCCAGGTACCAGATGGCCATAGGCTGGCCGGTGGCGAAGAAGAGGATGGCGGCAAGGCCCGAAACTCCGCCGCCGACCACTCGGGCCGGGATCAAAAAGGCCACCCAGCCGAGGGCGGTGATCAGCAGCCCCACGGTGATGATCACATAGGAGCGGACCGAGTGCCAGGGATTTTTTTTCATGGGTACTCCGGGAATCGTCCGATTATAGCGCAAGACCCGGGCCCCGGGAAGCGTTCGCAGCGGGAATGAGGCAGGCCCCTCCTTTTTCAGGACAGCATTGTGAGCCCGCACTGGATTCTCGAGAACAACCCATTGCTTATTCCATCCCAGCCGCTTAATATGGGCTTGTAATTCAATACTGGGTTGAATCAGACCTGCGAATCGGGCTTGCCATCATCATCGTCCGATTTGTGCCGATCTGTTTCGAGGAGGTTCCGATGCCGGCTTGGAAAAAAGTCTTTGCGTTGTCCATGGTGGCTGCGGTCTGCCTGTTATGCCCCATTATCCTCCCCGGGGCGATCCCCCAGACAGAGCGAGAAGCATTGATCGCCCTCTACAACGCAACGGGCGGGGACGCCTGGGCAAGCAATGCCGGTTGGAAGACAGCGCCACTCTACACCGACGGCTTTGCTATGCCGGGCACGGAGGGGAGCTGGTACGGCATAACGGTGACAACAGATCATGTAACTTCAATCGCCTTGTCCGAAAACCTTTTGACCGGAAGCATCCCCACAGAGGTCGGCAACTTGCAAAGCCTACAGGGGCTTTACTTGTGGAGAAACCAGTTGGCAGGAGCCATTCCCGCCACCTTGGGAAACCTGGGCAATCTCCAGGAACTCGCCCTTTCCTCCAACCAGCTCACCGGTAGCATTCCACCTGAACTCGGCAACCTGACCCAACTGACGTACCTTTCCCTGTCCACCAATCAATTATCCAGCAACATCCCGGTTGAACTTGGCAACCTGAACAATCTGAGGAACCTTTCTCTGGCTGAAAACCAGCTCTCTGGAAGCATCCCGGAACAACTCGGCAACCTGACCCAGTTGACAGACTTGTGGCTACGTAGCAATACACTCTCAGGCTTGATCCCAGCACAACTAGGAAACCTGACCGGCCTAAAAAACCTAATTCTCAGATCCAACCTGCTTTCCGGGAGTATTCCAACTGAGATCGGCAACCTTACGGCTCTCGAGAACTTGGTTCTAAACAACAACCAGTTGTCCAATTCTGTTCCATCCGTACTCGGCAATCTGACCAACCTGAAAACCTTGTGGCTTCATTACAACCTCCTCTCGGGGGAGGTTCCCGCAACCCTTTCCAACTTAACTCAACTCAACGATCTCGATCTCAACCACAACTGTCTTTACGCCACCGACACGGCTTTGCGTGCGTGGCTTTCCAGCAAGCAGTCTACCTGGGAAGACAATCAGGACCAGTGCGGCGCATCTCCCTTCACCATCCATTTCCTTGAGGGGACCGGAGGAACCATTTCTGGTAATAAAGTCCAAACAGTGGCCTCTGGCGGATCCACCCTGGCAGTGACGGCAGTGCCAGATAGCGGTGGCGTTTTTATAAACTGGACCGGTTCCGGATTTACAACCAGCACAGCCAACCCATTGACGGTAACTAGCATCAACTCGAACCTGACCATTACTGCAAATTTCGCAACGATCATGGTCACTCGACCGAATGGGGGGGACATTTTTTTAATAGGAACCGACCAAAACATCCAATGGAGTCGAATTGGCGCTTCTGCCAACGTCAAGATTGAATACTCACCCGACAATGGTACGAATTGGAATTTGGTGGTGGCTTCAACTGCTGATTCTGGCTCCTATTCCTGGACTGTGCCGAACACCCCATCCACCAAGTGCTTGGTGCGTGTCAGCGACGCAATAAATCCTGCCCTCAGCGACCGCAGCAATACAGCTTTCACTATCACCGATGCCCAGATCCATGTCACCTCCCCGAACAGCGGGGAATCCTGGCAAGTGGGAACCAACCAAAATGTCACTTGGGAAAATTCTGGCACGGTGACTAATGTCAGGATCGAGTATTCGACCGACAATGGTTCCAACTGGATGCTGGTCACTCCTTCCATCGCCAACAGCAAGAGTTATTCATGGGCTGTCCCCAATGCCACATCAACATACTGTTTGGTCAAAGTCAGCGATGCGCAAGATGGCGCAGTCCCCGATACCAGCGATGCCTTTTTCACAATTTTCAACAGCGTCTCCAGCGGCGAGTGGGTTCAAAAAGCACCCACACTCAACCCTGCGGCCCGAAGGCATTCTGCCATGGCTTTCGATGCCTCACGAGGCCAAGTGGTACTGTTTGGAGGCATGGGCACTACAGGAGAATTGAACGACACTTGGGTCTGGGATGGCAGCAACTGGTACCAGCAGAGCCCCACCCTAAGTCCTCCGTCCCGATTCGCACATATCATGGCCTATGACTCAAAACATGGAAGAGTAGTCCTTTTCGGGGGGCGTACCGCAGATCAAGGATATCACGATTTGAACGACACCTGGGTCTGGGATGGCAACAATTGGTCCCAGCAAACCCCTGCTCAGAGCCCTCCAGCCCAATCCTTTCGTGGCATAGCTTATGATGCGGTGCGCGAACAAATGGTTTTGTTTGGTATATCTGGTAACGACAATGGCTTGGGGGACACTTGGGTTTGGGATGGAATCAACTGGACCCAAAAGAGCCCTGCCAACAATCCTCCAGCTCGAAGCTCATTTGTCATGACTCCTGAAGCCATACCGGGCAATATCCTCATGTTTGGCGGGTTGGGCACATCAGAGAGTTTTGGAGACACTTGGGTCTGGAACGGAGTCAACTGGACCCAGAAAAACCCCGCCAGCCATCCCTGGAACAGATGGTATCACTCGATGGTGTACGATAACGTAAGTGATCAAGCCGTTCTGTTCGGAGGGAAAGTTCAACCGGGGTACACATTTAAAGGTGATACTTGGATCTGGGATGGTAGCATCTGGACGCAGGAGCTCCGCTCGATCTATCCTCGTCCCAGATACGGCCAAGCTATGGCATACGATTCTATCCGCGGGCAGATTGTGTTGTTTGGGGGAGCCTATGACACCGCTTCCAACCCTCCAATAGTCACCAACCACAATTTGGACGACACCTGGGTATGGACCTCTCCTAATTCGAATCGCACAATTTCCGTTTCTTCGCCCAACGGCGGCGAAACGTGGACCGTGGGGAGCCAACAAAACATCACCTGGACCTCGACCGGATCGATCGCCAACGTCAAGATCGAGTACTCCACCGACAACGGAGGAGCCTGGACGAGGGTAGTCGACTCGACCGCCAACGACGGCAGCCATACCTGGACCGTCCCCAACACCTTGTCCACCACCTGCCTGGTACGGGTCAGCGATGCGACCAGCGCCGCCATCGTCGACACCAGCAACGCCAGCTTCACCATTACCGATGTCACCACCCACACTGTGACCTTCGTGGAGGGATCCGGGGGAACCATCAGCGGCACCAAAATGCAGACGGTGAACCACGGCGCGAGTGCTTCGGCCGTGACCGCCGTGCCGGGGAGCGGCTACTCCTTCATCAACTGGACCGGGACTGGGGGCTTTTCGTCGACCACCAACCCACTGACGGTGGCCAACGTGACGGCCAACATGACCATCACCGCCAACTTCGGTTCAAATACCCCGCTGGCGATCGGGCTAAACCACGTGAGGCTCAACTTCGCCAAAGTGGGTGCTGCTATTACCTCGGCGCAGACGCTGCGCATCCGTAACACCGGGGGCGGGACCCTGAGTTGGACCGCGACCCCAAGCGCCGGCTGGATCGTCCTCGACAAAACCTCCGGCAGCGGCAACGCCCGGATCCAGGTGTCGGTGAACGCCACCGGCCTGGGCAATGGCACCTATACCGGCACGATCACCGTGTCCGATCCCGCAGCGACCAACTCGCCGCAGACCGTGCAGGTATCCTTTGTGGTCAAGAACGCCGGCGCGAACCCGTTTGGCACCTTCGAGACCCCCGCCGCAGGGGCTACCGCGGTCACCGGCAACATCGCGGTCACCGGCTGGGTGCTCGACGACGTCGAGGTCGCCTCGGTGAAAATCTACCGCAGCCCATTGGCTGGGGAGGGCACGGCGCGGGTGTTCATCGGCGATGCCAACCTGGTCGAGGGGGCGCGGCCCGATGTCGAGGCCCTCTATGCCACCTACCCCTGGAGCTATCGCTCGGGCTGGGGCTACATGATGCTGACCAACTTCTTGCCAAACGGAGGCAACGGCGCCTTCACCATCCACATCGTCGCCACCGACCGCGAGGGGCATAGCGTGACGCTGGGCAGCAAGACCATCACCTGCGACAACGCCCACGCCACGCTGCCTTTTGGCACCCTCGACACCCCCGAGCAGGGGGGGATGACCTCGGGCAGTTCGTACGTGAACTTCGGCTGGGCGCTGACCCCGCAACCGGGAGAGGTGCCGAAGAACGGTTCGACCATCACCGTCTGGGTCGACGGTGCCCCGGTGGGACACCCCACCTACGATCAGTACCGCGCCGACATCGCCACCCTGTTCCCCGGCTACGCCAACAGCGACGGGGCGGTGGGGTT